>NZ_JBAPKY010000033.1:0-47132 GCF_037083785.1 Roseovarius sp. D22-M7 | reverse complement strand
GCGTCACTCAGCCAGAAGAGATCAGACATGTCACCGCTCCGTTTTCGGTGCCGTGAATCACGCTGCCCATCTGAAATCAATGGGTCCAGAGCCTAGTTTCCGGAAGTGATGTTGAAAAAAATCGGAAAAACCAAATCCGGACAGTGGTTTATTCGGTCTGAGTGTAGGGCCTGTTTCCGATTTTTCGGAGTGTCTTCCTACTCCACGGTGACGGATTTCGCGAGGTTGCGCGGCTGATCGACATCGGTGCCCTTGGCGATGGCGGTGTGATAGGCCAGCAATTGCGCCGGCAGCGCGTAAAGGATCGGTGCCAGCACCGGATCGACGTCGGGCAGGGTTATGGTGCGCCATGTCTCCGTGCCGGCCCGCTCGACACCTTTCGCGTCCGAGATGAGCAGGATCTGCCCGCCGCGTGCCATGACTTCCTGCATGTTCGACACGGTCTTGTCGAAAAGCGCGTCGCAGGGCGCCATGACGATCACCGGAAGGTTTTCGTCGATTAGCGCGATCGGGCCGTGCTTGAGTTCGCCCGAGGCGTAGCCCTCGGCGTGGATATAGCTGATTTCCTTGAGTTTCAGCGCCCCTTCGAGGGCCAGCGGATACATCAGCCCGCGCCCCAGGAACAGCGCGCTTTGCGCCGTCGACAGGTCGCGCGCGGCGGCTCGGATGTCTCGGTCGATCTCCATCGCGGTGTTGAAGGTGGCCGGCAGGCTGCGCAGGCGCGACAACATGTCGGCGAGGCCCTCGTCATCGATGCGGCCGCGGGCATGGGCCGCCTTGAGCGCGAGCAGCAGCAGCACCGTCAATTGACAGGTGAAGGCCTTGGTCGAGGCCACGCCGATTTCCGCGCCAGCGAGGATCGGCAGGGCAAGGTCGCTTTCGCGCGCGATCGAACTTTCGGGCACGTTGACGACCGACAGCACCTGGCCCGCGCGGTCGTTGCAATAGCGCAGGGCCGCGAGCGTGTCCGCCGTCTCGCCCGACTGGCTGACGAACAGCGCGGCGGTCCCCTTGTTGACGGGCGGGTGGCGGTAGCGGAACTCGGACGCGATGTCGACATCCACCGGCAGCCCCGCCAATTGCTCGAACCAGTATTTCGCGGTGAGGCAGGCATAGAACGCGGTGCCGCAGGCGACCATGCTCAGGCGCTCTATCCGGGTGAAATCCGGCGTACCGCCGGGCAGCACGATGTCGCGGCCGTCCTCGCTGAGGTAATGCGTCAGGGCCGAGCCGATCACCAGCGGCTGTTCGGCGATCTCCTTGGCCATGAAGTGCCGGTGCCCGGCCTTGTCGACGCGGGCGTGATGGCTTTCGATGGTCTTGATGGGCCGCATCACTGTATTGCCGTTCGGATCGGTCACGGTCACGCCCTGCCGCGTGACCACCGCCATGTCGCCCTCTTCGAGATATGTGATGCGGTCGGTCATCGACCCCAAAGCTATCGCGTCCGAGCCGACGAACATCTCGCCCTTGCCATGGCCGATGGCCAGCGGGCTGCCCTTGCGCGCGGCGATCAGCAGATCGGGCGCGCCGTCGAACAGAAAGCACAACGCGTAGGCCCCTTCGAGCCGCGCGATGGTGGCGCGCGCCGCGTCCTCGGGCGTCATGCCCTGCGCCATGTAGTGATGCGCCATCAGCGCGACCGTTTCGGTATCGGTATCGGTTTCGTGCCCGAACCCTTCCCGCGCAAGCTCCGCCCGCAAGTCGCGGTAATTCTCGATGATGCCGTTATGCACGACGGCCACGGGACCGGCCTTGTGCGGGTGCGCGTTGCCTTCCGTCGGCGCGCCATGGGTGGCCCATCTGGTGTGCCCGATCCCGGCCTTGCCCGCCAGCGGCTGATGCACCAGCGCGTCCGACAGGTTGACCAGCTTGCCCACGGCGCGGCGGCGGTCGAGCCGGCCGTCGTTCAGCGTGGCGATCCCGGCGCTGTCATAGCCGCGATATTCCAGCCGTCGCAGCGCGTCGACCAGCATCGGTGCCGCCTCGTGATCGCTGAGGACCCCAATGATTCCGCACATTATCCGCGTTCCTTGTCCCTTTGGGCCTTCCTGGCCCGCAACAGATCCAATAATTTCCGCGCAAAGCCCGGTTTTTCCACCTGCCGGGCGCGTCCCACGGCCAATGCGCCCGGGGCCACGTCCCGCGTGATCACCGAACCCGATCCGGTCATCGCGTCGTCACCCACCGAGACCGGGGCGACGAGCATCGTGTCAGACCCGATGAACACCCGGTCGCCGATCCGGGTTTCGTGCTTCATCACGCCATCGTAATTGCAGGTGATGGTGCCCGCGCCGATATTACTGTCGCGGCCGATCTCGGCATCGCCGACATAGCTGAGATGGTTGATCTTCGTCCCCTCGCCGATCTGCGCCTGTTTCACCTCGACGAAGTTGCCGATGCGGGTGTCCTCGGCGAGTTCGGTGCCGGGGCGCAGCCGGGCATAGGGCCCGACGACCGCGCCGCGCGCCACGTGACAGCCTTCGAGATGCGAGAATGCCCGGATCCGTGCGCCCGTCTCGATGGTGACGCCGGGGCCGAAGATCACGTTCTGCTCGATCAGGCAGTCGCGCCCCAGATAGGTGTCATGGGCGAAATGGACGGTGTCGGGGGCGACCAGCGTGACGCCGTTCTCGGTCGCCTCGGCGCGCCGACGCGCCTGGAACGCGGCTTCGGCGACGCTCAGCTCGGTTCGGCTGTTGATGCCCATCGTCTCGGACTCGTCGCAGGTCACCGCGGTGGCCGACAGGCCCTGTTCGCGGGCCAGCCCGACGATATCGGTGAGGTAGTATTCGCCCGCCGCGTTGTCGTTGCCCACCTGTTCGATGAGGTCGAAAAGACGCGGCGCGGGCGCCATCACCACGCCGCTGTTGCACAGGTTGATCGCCGCCTCATGCGGGGTGGCGTCCTTGAATTCGACGATCCGTTCGAGCGCGCCGTCCGCGACCACCAGCCGCCCGTAGCGCCCGGGATCGGCGGCCTCGAATCCAAGCACCACGACGTCATGCGCGCGCCGCGCCTCTGCCATCCGTTCCAGCGTCTCGGGGCGGATGAAGGGCGTGTCGCCGTAAAGCACCAGCGCGTCGCCGTCATATCCCGCAAGCTCCGACCGGGCCTTCGCGACGGCATGGGCGGTGCCCATCTGTTCCTCTTGCAGCACGATGCGCACCGTCTCGTCATGCGCGCGGGCCGCCTTGGCCACCGCATCGGCCTCGTGCCCCGCGACGATCACGGTATGGTCGGGGTCGAGCGTCCGCCCTGCCGCCATGGCATGGACCAGCATCGGGGCGCCGCCGATCTCGTGCAGGACCTTCGGCAGGTCGGACTTCATCCGCGTCCCCTTGCCGGCCGCCAGTATGATCAGTGCTATCGACATCGGGGATCCCTTGCGCCATGCGGACGTGTCCATCTTCTACCGGCCTGCCACGCGCGTGCAAGGGGGCTGGCCCGTGAACCGCCTCGCCGCACCTGCATCTGCCCAAGCTACCGCCATAGGCGGATCAGCGATAGGTGCGCGCCTCCATCGGGGTGTTCTCGATGCACCGCGCCAACCGATCGAGCAGCGATTGCTCTGCCCGGTTGAGAACGGCGCGCGGGTTCCAGACCACGTGCACGTCCACCGCCGCGGTCTGATCGTAGGGCGGCAATTGCCAGAGCAGCCCGTCGCGGATGTCCCGCTTGGCTACGTGCAGCGGCAGCGGCCCGATGCCGAGGCCGGCGACGATCATACGGCGCACCTCCTCGAGATGGCTGGAGGTGGCAATGATCCGGTCGCCCAGTTCGGCCTGCGCGCGCATCAGCGTCACCGGTTTCAGCGCGTCCTGAAGCCGGTCGGTGTCGAAGCTGACCGCGCTTTGCCCGGCAAGATCGGCGCGGGTCAGGTCGGGGCGGCCGAAAAGCGGATGCGGCGGGCCGCAGAACAGCCCGAAATACTCGCGGTAAAGCCGCAGGTATTCCAGCTTTGGGTTGCGCTGATGCACGAGGCAGATCGCCAGCGACGCGGCGCGCGCCGAGACGGTCTCGATCGCCTGCGCCGAGGAATGCACCTCTATCGACAGGGTGGCGCGGGGGTTCTCGGCGTGAAATTCCGCCAGCACCTGATCGAAAAGCGGGCAGACGACATGGCTGGCCAGGGCGAGGCGCACATGCCCCGTGACCTCGTCGGTCATGTTGCGCATCAGCGTCGACAGCCGCAGGATGGACCCTTGGATGTCGACCGCCTCGCGGTAGAGCACCTCGCCGGCCTCGGTCAGTTCGTAGCGTCCCGGAGAGCGGTTTATCAACCGCTTGCCCACCCGATCCTCCAGCCTTTTCAGAGCGGTAGAGACCGAAGGCTGCGTCAGGCGCAGCCTTTGTGCGGCATCGGTGACGGAGCGTGACTGCGCCATGGTGACGAATGTGCGCAAGAGGTTCCAATCCATCTCTCGCATGATCCGGTCGGGGCTGTCGTGGCCTTCCATAGACGACATCTATTGTCACAATTCCTGTTATCTATTTGATAAATGCTTGCCCGCTTTGCACGCTGCGATCAAGCCCGATGCACCAAGGGCAAGAGAAAGAGAGATCGATGTCGGTCGAAGCCCGCGAGGCCAGACAGCCTTGGATATTGCTATCGCCCGCCCTCGCGGCGGTGCTGTTGCTGCTGATCATCCCGCTGATCTTCGTCGTGGTCTATTCGTTCTGGCTGCGCTCGGCCACGGGCACGGACCAGGTCGGGTTCTACCTCGCCAACTGGCAAAAGGCGCTGAGCGACCCGTTCTACCGCGACATCCTTCTGAACACGCTGAAAATCGCGGCGATAACGACGGTCATCTGCGGCCTGATGGGCTATCCGGCGGCGTATTTCATCGCCCGGTCGAAGGGCAACAAGCTGATCCTGCTTCTGTTGCTGATGCTGCCCTTCTGGATCAGCTACATCATCCGCACGATGAGCTGGATCAACATCCTCGGGACCTCGGGCGCGCTCAACACGCTTCTGATCTGGCTGGGGATCCTCGATGCGCCGATCCAGATGCTCTACAACGAGGCCACGGTGATCCTCGGGCTGGTGCATTTCCTGCTGCCCTTCATGGTGCTCAACGTCTATGTCAGCCTCGAGGGGATCGACACCAACCTCGAAGACGCCGCCACCTCCCTCGGCGCGACGAAATGGCAGGCCTTCACCCAAGTCACGCTGCCGCTGTCGCTGCCGGGCCTCGCCGCCGGGGGGCTTCTGTGCTTCGTGCTGGGGGCGGGCACCTATATCACGCCGATCGTCCTTGGCGGCCCGACGGATGCGATGTTCGCGAACCTCGTCTACGAGGCGATCATCACGCAGCTCAACTGGCCGCTGGGGTCGGCACTGTCGCTGCTGCTGCTGATCGTGCTGGGGATCCTGGTGGCGATCTACAACCGCTATCTCGGCCTGTCGCAACTGGCCAAGGGGCTCGGGTGATGGGCTGGCAGGCGATCCGCATCTGGACGGTGCTGGTTTACGGGTTCATGTTCCTGCCGGTGGCGGTGGTGGTTCTTTTGTCGTTCAACGCCAACCAGTTCGGCAGCTTTCCGATGACCGGGGTGTCACTGCGCTGGTTCGGCGAGTTGTGGAACAACGACGCGGTGATGCGCGCCTTCCAGACCTCGCTGGTGCTGGGGCTGATGACGGCGGTGATCTCGACCACCCTCGGCATCCTCGCGAGCCTTGCGCTGGTGCGCTACAAGGTGCCGGGGCGCAACACCATAACCACCCTGCTGATCGCGCCCATACTGGTGCCCGAGGTGGTGCTGGCCGTGGCGCTGCTTTTGTTTCTCAACTGGCTGGGTCTCGGCAAGAGCTTTGCGTTGCTGCTGGCCGGGCACGTGATCTTCACGCTGCCCTTCGTGATCCTCGTGGTGCAGGCGCGGCTGGTGTCGATCAAGCGCGACGTGGAAGAGGCCGCGCTCAGCCTCGGGGCCTCGCCGGTGCAGACGTTCTTTGCCGTCACTCTGCCGCTGATGCTGCCGGCGGTCGCCGCGGGCGCGCTTTTCGCCTTCACCATCAGCTTCGACGACATCACCGGCACGCTGTTCTGGAAGCCCGGCGGGGTGGAAACGGTGCCGACGCAGATCTTCTCGATGCTGCGCAATTCGATCAGCCCGGAAATCAACGCGCTCGGCACGGTGATGATCGTGCTGACCGTGGGCCTGCCGCTGCTTGGTGCCGCGGTGGCCCGGAAACTCGCCATGAAAGGCGGCACCTGAGAACCGCCCCAACCCTCGACAAGGAGACATGACAGATGGATAACGGCAAAAGATACCAACGACTTCTGGAGCGCTACCAGAGCGGCGATCTTGACCGGCGCAACTTTCTCGGGCTGCTGGGGGCGGCCGGACTGGCCTACGGGGTGCAGACGCCCTTCGCCAAGTTCGCCCGCGCGCAGGACGTGCAGCAGGTCCGCTTCGACGGCTGGGGCGGCGTCGTGTCCGAGGCGTTCCGCGAACACGCGTTTGAGCCCTATACCGAGCAGACCGGCATCGAGGTGGTCGACGGCACCTTCTCGGGCGGCGACGAATATCTGGCACAGGTCCGCTCCAGCCAGCCGGGCGCGTATAATGTCGCGCATCTGTCGGGCGTCTTCGACTATGCCCGCTACGTGAATTTCGATCTGACGGTCGAGCTGAACCTCGACAACATCCCCAACATGTCGCTGGTCATGGACACCCTGACCGACGCCTATCGACGGGTGACGCCCGATTACCTGTCGGCGGTGCCCTACGATTACGGCACGACCGGTCTGGCCTACAATCGCAAGTACATCTCGGACGAGGAGATGAAGGAGAAAGGCGCGTCGATCCTGATCGACGAGGCCTACAAGGACAAGATCGGCGGCTGGTCCGACTGGCGCACCCGCATCTGGTACGGAGCGCTGCAGACCGGGCAGGACCCAAACAACATCGAGGACATGGAGGCCGTCTGGGACGCGATCCGCAGCCATCGCGACCTGGCGCTGAAATACTGGGCCTCGGGGGCCGAGTTGATGAGCCTTCTGGCCGAGGAGGAGATCCATGTCACCGAAGGCTGGTCGGGCCGCATCGCCGCCCTGCAGCAGGAGGGCCACGATATCGGCTATTACGACGCGCCCGGCAGTTTCGCGTGGCAGGAATGCCTGTTCGTCATCAAGGGCAGCCCGGTCGAGGCCTGCGAGGAGCTTCTGAACTTCATGCTGGCGCCCGAAACCTCGATCGCCGTGGCCGAGGGGCAGAACTACCCGCCGGCGCTCGACCCGACGAAGGTCGATCTGGGCGACGAGATCCCCGAGCTGCCCGCCTTCGACCCCACCGGCAAGCTGGATGCGCTGACCTTCGCCGATCCCAATTACTGGAACGGTAACGAGGCCGAGTGGTCGGAAACCTTCAGCCGCGTGCAGCGCGGGTACTGATCCGCGTCCCGTCCCGGCGCGCGCCGGGGCGGGGTCTTTTCCCCCGCCAGGAGACCGCCGATGAGCGCCGTCACCCTCAAAGACATCGTCAAGCGGTTCGGCACCCTGACTGCGGTGCACCGCACGACGCTGGAGATCCCCGAGGGCACCTTTCTCACGCTTCTGGGTCCGTCGGGCTGTGGCAAGACCACCAACCTGCGGATGATCGCCGGGCTTCTCGACCCGACCGAGGGCGAGATCCTGATCGGCGGACGCCGCGTCAACGATGTGCCGATCCACAAGCGCAACCTTGGGCTGGTCTTTCAGAACTACGCGCTTTTCCCGCACAAGACGGTGGCCGAGAACGTGGCCTTCGGCCTGAAATACCGCGACATTCCGAAATCTGAGATCCCCGGAAAGGTACAAGCCGCGCTCGATTTGGTACAGCTTCCGCAGATGGGCGACCGCTACCCCAAGGAACTTTCGGGCGGTCAGCAGCAGCGCATCGCACTGGCCCGCGCCATCGTCATCGAGCCGGACGTGCTGCTGCTGGACGAGCCGCTTTCGGCGCTCGACGCCAACCTGCGGGAAGACATGCGGGTGGAGTTGAAGCGCATCCAGGAACGCATCGGCGTGACCACCATCTTCGTCACCCACGACCAGTCCGAGGCGCTTGCGATGTCGGATCTGATCGTGGTGATGTCCGAAGGCCGGGTCGAACAGGTCGGCGCCCCCGAGGAGGTCTATAATACCCCCGCGTCGGAATTCGTGGCGAATTTCCTGGGCGCGTCCAACATCCTGAACGCCGCCTGCACCGACTACGCCGAGGCCGTGATGCTGGAAGAGCCGACCTTCGGGCGTCTGCAAGTGCCCGCCGCCAAGGCCCCGAACCTCAAGGGCACCGGCAAGGCGAAACTTGTCCTGCGCGCCGAAAAGCTGATCCTGTCGCGGGACCCCGCCCCCGAGGGCGTGATCTCGGTCCCCGCCAAGGTCGAGACCGTGGACTACCAGGGCCAGGCGGTGCGGTACTTCGTGCGCGCCGGCGAGACGCAGTTGCAGGCCATCAACATGATCGACGAGCGCCCGTTCGAGCAGGGAAGCGAGGTGCATCTGCACCTGCGCCCACAGGATTGCGCGGCACTGCCGGGATAGGACCATGACCAGACCCCCCTCGCATCTTTTCTACCAGGGCCGCGACCGCAAGCCCGTCCTCGACCAGGCGCGCGGCGTCTACATGTGGGACGTGGACGGGCGGCGCTATCTCGACGGATCGAGCGGCGCGATGGTCTGCAATATCGGCCATTCCAACGAGAACGTCCTCGAGGCGATGCGCCGGCAGATGGAGAGATCCACCTTCGGCTACCGCCTGCATTTCGAGACCGAGGCGTCGGAAAAACTGGCTGCCAAGACAGCCACGCTTTGCCCCGAGGGGTTGAACCGCGTGTTCTTCGTGTCGGGCGGGTCCGAGGCGGTGGAATCGGCGATGAAGCTGGCCCGCCAATATGCGTTGGCGCAGGGCGAGGGCAGTCGCTGGAAGATCATCAGCCGCGCGCCGTCCTATCACGGATGCACCCTCGGGGCCTTGGCCATCACGTCCTACGCGCCGCTGACCGAGCCCTTCGCGCCGATGATGCAGGCCATGCCCAAGGTGCCAGCCCCGCGCGCCTATCTCGACGGGCTGGACCCCGAGGACGAGGCGACGGGCCATCACTACGCCGACATGCTCGAGGCGCAGATCCTCGCCGAGGGCCCCGACAGCGTGCTCGCCTTCATCGTCGAGCCGGTCGGCGGCGCGTCGACCGGCGCGCTGGTGCCGCCCCGGGGCTACATGGAACGCGTGCAGGAAATCTGCCGCAGATACGGCGTGCTGCTGATCCTCGACGAGGTGATGACCGGGGCGGGTCGGACGGGAAAATTCCTCGCCTCCGAGCATTGGGATCTGGAGCCGGACATCCTTGTGCTGTCCAAGGGCTTTGCCGCCGGCTACGTGCCGCTTGGCGCGATGGTGGCGCACGGGCGGCTGGTCGAGGCGGTGCTGGACGCGGGCGGGTTCGCACATGGCTTTACCTATGCCGGCAACCCGCTGGCCTGCGCCGCCGGTCTTGCCGTCATCGACGAGATCGAGCGGCAGGACCTGGTGGGCAATGCCGCGCGCATCGGGCCGCTGCTGCAAGAGCGTCTGCACGGCCTCCTGCAGCGCCACGCCATCATCGGCGACGTGCGCGGAATGGGCCTTTTGACGGCGTTCGAGTTCATGGCGGATCGCGAGACCAAGGCGCCGCTGCCGGCGCGGCTGAACGCGCATCAACGCTTCGTCGAGATCGCCTACGACAAGGGCCTGATCGTCTATTCACGGCGCACCCGCGACGGGGTCGAGGGCGATCACGTGATCGTCGCCCCGCCGCTGATCGTGACCGAGCGGCACCTTGACGAGATCACCGACATGCTGGACGCCTCGCTGACCGAGTTCATCGCCGAAATCCGCCCCGCACTCAACGGGGCGGTGTAATGCGCGAGATCCTCATTACCTGCGCGCTCACCGGCTCTATCCACACGCCGTCGATGTCGCCGCATCTGCCGGTCACCGCCGACGAAATCGCCTGCGCCGGCATGGAGGCGGCCGAGGCGGGTGCGGCGATCCTTCACCTGCATGCCCGCGATCCCGAAACCGGCCGGCCTTCGGCGGACCCTGCGCATTTCCGCGCCTTCCTGCCACGGCTGAAAGAGGGCTGCGACGCGGTGCTGAACCTGTCCACCGGCGGCAGCGCGGTGATGAGCCTCGATGACCGCCTCGCGGCCGCGAAAGAGGCCGCGCCCGAGATGGCGTCCCTGAACATGGGCACGATGAATTTCGCGCTCTACCCGATGGCCGCGCGCATCACCGAGTGGCGGCACGACTGGGAAAAGCCGTTTCTTGAAGGCTCCGACGATCTGGTCTTCAAGAACACCCCCCGCGACATCGCCCGCATCCTGACCGAGCTGGGCCAGCAGCGCGGCGCCCGGTTCGAGTTCGAGTGCTACGATCTGAGCCACCTCACCATGCTGCGCCATTTCGCCGACCGGGCGCTGGTCAAGCCGCCCTATTTCATCCAGTTCGTCTTTGGCGTATTGGGCGGCATGGGGCCGGACCCCGAGAATCTGACGCACATGCTGCGCATCGCCGACAAGCTGTTCGGCACGGATTACATGTTCTCGGTACTGGCCGCGGGCCGCCACCAGATGCCGATGGCGGCGCAGGCAGCGGCCATGGGCGGGCATGTGCGCGTCGGGCTCGAAGACAGCCTGACGATCTCGCGCGGCACCCTCGCGCGGTCCAACGCCGAGCAGGTCGCCAAGGTCCGCACCATCGTCGAGGCCCTGGGTCGCGAGGTCGCCGGCCCGGATCGCGCCCGCGCGATGCTGGGGTTGAAAGGGGCGGAGGCGACGGCGATCTGAGACCGCATCGCCCAAGGCAGGAGGAAGTGATGAAAGCCGTGTTCGACAGCCGCCAATGGCACCACGAGCCGCAATATTTCATGGCCAACGGCGTGGTCAAACCAAGCCCGGAACAGGCCGAACGCATCGCGCGCCTGACCGACGGGGCCAAGGAAGCGGGCTGTGACCTCATTGCGCCGCAGGACGCGGGTCTCGGGCCGATTGCCGCCGTGCACACCCCGGAATACGTGACCTTCCTGCGCAACATCTACACACGCTGGCAGCGCATCGATGGCGGCGGCGAGGAAGTGATCCCCAACATCCACCCCGCCAATCGCAGCGACGGCTACCCCAAATCCGCGGTCGGGCAGGCCGGCTATCATCAGGCCGACACCGCCTGTCCCATCGGCGCACATACCTGGGAGGCGGCCTATTGGGGCGCGCAAAGTGCCGTCACCGCGGCCGACCTGGTGGCCGGCGGCGACCGCGCCGCCTATGCGCTGTGCCGTCCGCCGGGGCATCACGCGTTCGCCGATCTCGCGGGCGGGTTCTGCTTTCTAAACAACGCCGCCATCGCGGCGCAGCGGTTGCAAGGGCTGTGCCTGCGGGTGGCGATCCTCGACGTGGACGTGCATCATGGCAACGGCACGCAGGGCATCTTCTACGACCGCGCCGACGTGCTGACGGTTTCTGTGCATGCCGATCCAGCCCGGTTCTACCCGTTCTTCTGGGGTCATGCCGACGAGCGCGGCACGGGGCGGGGGATCGGGTGCAACCTGAACCTGCCGCTGCCGCGCGGCACCGGTGACGACACCTATTTGCGCACTCTTGACCGCGGGCTCGAGCGGATCGAGGCGTTCGGGGCCGACACGCTGGTGGTCGCGCTTGGCCTCGATGCCTACGAGGGCGATCCCTTCCAGGGTCTCGCCATCACCACGCCGGGGTTTTCGCGCATCGGAGCGGCGATCGCGGGCCTCGGGCTGCCGACGCTGTTCGTGCAGGAGGGCGGGTACCTGTGCCAGGAACTGGGCCAGAACCTGACCGCCGTGCTGACCGGCTTTGAAGAGGCGGCGACGTGACCGATATCCTCGTGATCGGGGGCGGCATCGCCGGGATCAGCGCCGCGGCGGAATGCGCCCGTGCGGGGGCGGACGTGACCGTGCTCGAGACCGAACGCCAGATCGGCTACCACGCGACCGGCCGTTCGGCCGCGATCTTCATCCGCAATTACGGCAATGCCACGCTGCGGGCCTTGAACGCCGTGGCCGAGCCGATCTTCAAGTCCCCCGGCGAGATCAGCGACGCCCCGATTCTCAGCCCCCGTGGCGAGCTGATGATCGCCTCCGAGGCAGAATTGCCGGTGCTCGACGCCTATCTCGACGGGGCTGTGGGGGTCGAGCGGCTGACCGGGCGTGAGGCCGCCGAGATCGTGCCGATCTTGAGGCCGGATAGCATCGCGGGCGCGCTGATCGAACGCGATGCGCGCGGCATCGACGTCGAACGGATGTTGCAGGGCTATGCGCGGCTGCTGCGCGCTAGGGGCGGTCGGATCGTGACCGGCGCCGGCGCCACCGCGATTGCGCGCGAAGCGGGGCAATGGCGGGTCGAGACGGCGCAGGGCACCCACGCCGCGCCCATTCTTGTCAACGCCACCGGCGCCTGGGCCGACGAGGTGGCGTCGCTTGCGGGCCTGCCGCGCATCGGCTTGCAGCCCTGCCGCCGGTCCGCCGCGATCATCCCTGCGCCCGCGGGGAACGACATCGAGCATTGGCCGATCTTCGGCTCCATCGCCGAGACGTGGTATGCCAAGCCAGAGGCGGGCAAGCTGATGGTCTCGCCCGCCGACGAGGATCCCGTGGATCCGCATGATGCCTGGCCCGAGGACATGGTGCTGGCCGAAGGCCTTGACCGGTTCGAGCAGGCGGTCACGATGCAGGTCACGCGGGTCGAGCATAGCTGGGCCGGCCTGCGCACATTCGCGCCCGACCGCACGCCCGTCGCCGGATTCGATCCCCGCGCCGAGGGGTTCTTCTGGTTGGCCGGACAGGGCGGGTACGGTGTGCAGACCGCGCCGGCGCTGTCGCGGGTTGCCGCCGCACTGATCACCGGCGGCACCGTGCCGATAGACGCCGCCACGCGCGCGGCGCTTGCCCCCGACCGATTTTCCTGACCCAACCGAAAGGCCGTCCCATGCCCGAGATCGCCCGCCAGAAGACCGGCCCACGCATGAGCCAGATCGTCACCCATGACGGCACCGTCTACCTCGCCGGTCAGGTCGGCACGCCCGGCGACGGCGTGGCGGACCAGACGCGCGCCTGCCTCGAAAAGGTCGAGGCGCTGCTCGCCGAGGCCGGAACGGACAGCAGCCGTATCCTGCAATGCGTGATCTGGCTGGCCGACATGGCCGATTTCGCCGAGATGAACGCGGTCTGGGACGACTGGGTGCCCGAGGGTCACGCCCCGGCGCGGGCCTGCGGCGAGGCGAAGCTGGCAACGCCCGAATACAAGGTCGAACTGATCGTGACCGCCGCCTTACCTTAAGCGTTCCAGCCGGCCTCAGTCGGACTGAAGCACGGCGAGGCACTGGCGCGGCAGGTCTTCCATCGTCAACTCGCGCCGCGGTTTGGGCGGTGGCGCGTCCGGATCGGGCGGCGGCGGGTTCAGTATATTGCGCACCCATTGCTGCGCCTCGGCGCAGCCATCGCCGGGCGGGGGTGCCGCCTGCGGTTCGCAGCCCGCCGCCCCGTCGGGGCAATTCAGCCGCACGTGGAAGTGGTAGTGATGCCCCCACCACGGCCGGACCTTGCGCAACCATGCGCGGTCGCCGGTCTCGTCGTTACACATCCGTACCTTGGCGCCGGGAAAGATGAAGATCCGCGCGGTGCGCGGGTCTTGGGCCGCGGCCTCGACGATCTCGTGATGCGCGCGGGTCCAGTTGCCGTTGGTATAGGCCCCGCCTGCACGCCGCATCGATATCGAGGAGATGTTCTCACGCGCCGCGCGGCTGAGCGTCAGATCATCCGCGGGCCGCAGCCAGATATCGGCATCCATCCCGCTTTGATGGCTGCGGTGTCCCGTCAGCATCGGCCCGCCGCGCGGCTGGCTGATATCGCCGACATATAGCCCGTTCCAGCCCGGTTGCGTGGCGGCGACCCGCGACAGCCTTTGCACGAAATCGATGGTCTCGGGATGGCCCCAGTTGCGGTTCCGGCTGAGGCGCATGGCCTGCCATGTCGGCCCGGTCTCGGGCAGGGCCGTACCGCCGGCGAGGCACCCCTTGGCATAGCCGCCATGCACGTCCGCTCGCTGCAGCGAAGCCTGCTGCTTTGCCCCGAAAATCTGCTTGGCCTGGACGCCCTGCATCTCGGCGGGGATGTCACGGCTCGACAGGGTGCCGGGCGGCTCGGCGGTCTGGGGATCGGGGGCGCTCTGGCAGGCCGCGAGGCCGAGCAACAGCGCGCCGGTGGTCAGGATACGGCCCATGTTTCTTGATCCCCTTCTGGTTGCACCCAGTGTAGCAGCACCAGACCGATCACGAAAAGCAAAATCACCGGCGACACGCCAAGTCGTGCGCTGCCGGTCAGCGCGGTCACCAACCCGATAAGCCCCGGGGCCAGAAACGCGGTGGCCCGACCCGACAGGCCGTAAAGGCCGAAATTCTCGGTCGGGGCCGCGGGATCGGTGTGGCGTGCCATCATCGTGCGGCTCGCGGCCTGAAGCGTGCCGCCAAGCCCGCCGATCAGCACGCCGCAGCCGAAGAACACCACGTCCGGCACCATCGAGCCCTCGGGCAAGGGCACGCCGAAGATCTGGCTGCGATCCATGCCGACCACCGTCACGCAGACCGCGATCAGCCCCCAGATCGCGGCTAGGATCACCGGCTTTGGCCCGAGCCGCTTGTCGACCTTGCCGCCCACCCAGGAAAACACCGCCGCCGAAATCGCGCCAACGATGCCGAAGATGCCGACGGAGGTGATCGACCAGTTGAGCACGAGGATCGCATAGGTGCCGCCGAACCCGTAGAGGCCGTTGAGTGCGTCACGGTAGAACATCGACGAGCCGAGATAGGTGCTGAGGCTCAGCCGGTGGCGCAGGCCCTTGATCGTGCGGGTCAGAAGCCCGAGCGCGTCCCGGATGCCGCGCCCCTGCCGGGCGGGGCAGGTGTCGCGCACCCATGCGAAATAGGGGATCATGAAGACCGCGAACCAAAGCGCGGTGAACGGGCCGACGAAGCGCGTGCCCTCGCGCGCTTCCGGGTCGAGGCCGAAGGCCGGGTCGAGCCCCAGCAGGGTCTTGCCGCTGGACTGTTCGACGAAAAACACCAGCATGATGACCAGCGACAGCACCCCGCCCGCATAGCCGAAGGCGAAGCCCGAGCCCGAGAGATCGCCGATCTCCTGCGGAGAGCCGAGCGACGGCAGTTGCGAATTGATGAAGATCAGCGCGTATTCCGCGCCGATGAAGCCGATCCCGAAGGCGACAAGCCCAAACCACAGGTTGGACCCATCCGGCAGCATCCACCAGATCGCCCCGGCCCCGGCCACGTACATCAGGGAAAACAGCACGATCCACGGCAGGCGCTTGCCGGTGGTATCCGCGATGGCACCGATGATCGGTGCGCCGAAGCCGATGATCAGCCCGGTCACCGTCAGGCACCATGACCACATGGTTTGGGCGCGGGCATCGGCGGCGTCCTCGCCCAGGCCGGTGGTCATGAAGTAGTCCGACGCGACCGAGGCGAAGTAGGGCCCGAAGACGAAGGTGATCAGAAGGGTATGATAGGGCTGGCTGGCCCAGTCGAAGAAGAACCAGCCCCAAATGCGTTTGCGCGGTGAAATGCCGGTCATGCCTGCCCCTTAGGTCCTCGGGCCGATATGACCGCGCCATGTCCGGGCGCGCAACCTATTCCTGCATATCCTGCATCGGGGGCCAGGGGCGGCTGGCCTCGGCAGCGATCCAGGCGCCCACCCAGTCGGGCTGCGCGGGGCGGTCGGTCCTTGCGTCGAATTCCGCGATGACGGTCTCGGGCGGGATGATCCCCGTCTTGCCGGTGACGGCGGTGCGATAGAGGATGTGATTGGCGCAATGTCCGTCCTGCGACCACATTGATTGCTCGATATAGACGAACTTGTCGTCCCACCAGACCATGCGCGAGCGCATCTCGATCCGCTCGAACACGCGGATCCGTCGGCGATAGCGCACGCTGGCACCCGCGATGGTCAGTCCCCAGCGTTTGCGCTTGAGCACGGCGATCAGCCCGGCGCGGCCCGCCAGCGGGATCCGCCCGAGGTCGTAAAGCGTCAGCGTGCGCCCGTTATTGAGCTCGCGCCACAGGTCGATATCCCATGGCAGGCAATAGTGATGCGACACATGTGTGCCTGTCACCGGCAGGGGCGGCGACTTGCGGTGTTTGTGCATCTGCCAGATCAGGCGCAGAAAGGGATACATGGGTGCGCTCCTCGTCGCTGCGCCTTGGCACTGGCGGGCCGGACGGTCAACCGCGACCGCGCGTCAGACTTGCGCTTTCACGCAGGCTCGCTTAGGGCGTGGGCGCGCGAGATCAAAGGACCGTCGAAAGGACAAACGCCCATGCAATCGCTTTACCAGATCCTGATGCTGCTGCTCGATATCGTCTGGTTCTTCATCATCGCGCATGTGATCATGTCCTGGCTCATCAATTTCCAGGTTCTCAACCTGCGCCAGCAATTCGTCGCGCAGATCTGGTACGCCCTCAACCGTTTGCTGGAGCCGATCTATGCGCCGATCCGCAGCGTCCTTCCCAACATGTCGGGCATCGACCTGTCGCCGCTGGTGGCGCTGGTGGGCGTCTACGCGCTGCGCATCATCCTGATCAACAACGCGGCGGTGTTTTACTGAACACGGCTATTGCCCCCCGAATTCTGGTGTGAAAGAGTGCCAGTGATAGCACATATGGTATAAACACACAGGTCCGCCCATGTCGAGCGCCGCAACGCTTCTGCGCGATGTCTTCGGTTTCGACGCGTTTCGCCCCGGGCAGGAAGAGATCGTGCACACCGTCGCCACCGGCTGCAACACGCTGGCGATCATGCCGACGGGGGGCGGCAAGTCGCTGTGCTTCCAGCTGCCGGCGCTGATCCGCGACGGCGTGACGGTGGTGATATCGCCGCTCATCGCGCTGATGCGCGACCAGGTGCGCGCGCTGAGGGCCGCCGGGGTCGAGGCCGGCGCGCTGACCTCGGGCAATACCGACGAGGAGACCGCGGAGGTCTGGCAAAAGCTCGAGGCCGGACAACTGCGCCTGCTCTATATCGCGCCCGAACGACTGGCGGCGGGATCGGCCATCGGCATGCTGCGTCGGATCGGCGTGGGGCTGATCGCCGTGGACGAGGCGCATTGTGTCAGCCAGTGGGGGCACGATTTCCGGCCCGACTACCTGCGGATCGGAGAGCTACGGCGCGCATTGGGCGTGCCGCTGGCCGCCTTCACCGCCACCGCCGACGCCGAGACCCGCGACGAGATCGTCGCGAAACTGTTCGACGGCCAGCCGCCGCAGATCTTCCTGCACGGATTCGACCGGCCCAACATACACTTGTCGTTTCAGCCCAAGGACGGGCCGCGCCGCCAGATCATGGACTTCGCCGACGCCCGCAAGGGGCAGTCGGGCATCGTCTATTGCGGCACCCGCGCGCGGACCGAAAGCCTCGCGCAGGCGCTTGGCGAGGCGGGGCACGCCGCCTGTGCCTATCACGGCGGGATGGAGGCCGACCGGCGCCGCCATGTAGAACAGCGCTTCAACACCGAGGACGGGCTGATCGTCGTGGCGACGGTGGCCTTCGGGATGGGCGTGGACAAGCCGGACATCCGGTGGGTCGCGCATGCCGATCTACCGAAATCCATCGAGGCGTATTACCAGGAGATCGGGCGCGCCGGCCGCGACGGGGCCCCGGCCGAGACGCTGACGCTGTTCGGCCCCGACGATATCCGCCTGCGCCGGTCGCAGATCGACGAGGGGCTCGCGCCCGCCGAGCGGCGGATGGCCGATCACGGGCGGCTCAACGCCCTTCTGGGGCTGGCCGAGGCGCTGAGCTGTCGCCGGGTGGCGCTGCTGCGCTATTTCGGCGAAGAGGCGGCGCCTTGCGGGCATTGCGACCTTTGCGAGACCCCGCCCGAGACATTCGACGGCACCGCGGCGGTGCGCAAGGCGTTGTCGGCGATCCTGCGCACCGAGGAACGCTTCGGCGCCGGGCACCTGATTGACATCCTGATCGGCAACGCCACCGAGAAGGTCACCGCGCGCCGGCACGACCGTCTGCCCACCTTCGGCGTGGGGCGCGACATCGACAAGCGCGGTTGGCAGGCGGTGTTTCGCCAGATGATGGGGCATGACCTCGTGCGCCCGGATCCCGAGCGGCACGGCGCGCTGGTGATGACCGAGGCCGCGCGCCCGATCCTGCGCGCCGAAGAGGAGATCACCCTGCGCCGCGAGACAGCGCCCCGCGCGCCGCGCCCGGCGGTCAAGGCGCTCGTGTCGGACGAGGATGCGCCGCTTCTGTCGGCACTCAAGGCCAAGCGCCGGGCGCTGGCCGAGGCCGCGGGCGTGCCCGCCTATATCGTCTTCAACGACCGGACGCTCATCGAGATGGCCGAGACGCGGCCTGCGGGTCTCGACCAGATGGCGCGGATCGGCGGGGTGGGGGCGACGAAACTTGAACGCTACGGCGCCGAGTTCCTGTCGGTGATCAACGGCGCGGTCGAGGAGGTGCACCCCACCCGCCGCAAGCTGGCCGGCCAGGCCTCTGGCGAAGTCTATGACCAACTGATTGAAGTGCAGGCGCGGCTGGCGCGTGGCCCCGACGGCATCGACAAACCGCTGAGCTGTTCGGCCTCGGCCCTTGCCAAGGTGGCGCGGCACAGGCCGCGCGACAGCCAGGAGCTTGCCCGCCTCATCGGCGAGAAATATGCAGAGCGCTTTGGCCCGGCCTTTCTGGACGTCCTGCGCATGGCGGATTAAATCCCAGCGAATAGTCATTGCAAAGGAATGTCCGCATGCTGGTTGTCGTCTCGCCCGCAAAGAAGCTCGACATGACCCCCGTCCCCGGGATCACCCCGACGCGGCCCGCCTTCCACGCGCAGGCCGAGGAACTGGCATCGGTGGCGCGCGGGCTGAGCGTTGGCGATTTGCAGGACCTGATGAAGATCAGCGAGCCGCTGGCCCGGCTCAACGCCGACCGGTTTGCCGATTTCGGCACGATGGAGGCCAAGCCCGCCGCGCTCGCCTTTGCGGGCGACACGTACCAGGGGCTGGAAGCCAACAGTCTCGACTCGGATGAAATGTCCTGGGCGCAGGATCATTTCCGTATCCTGTCCGGGCTTTACGGCCTGCTGCGCCCGCTCGATGCGATCGAGCCTTACCGGCTGGAGATGGGCAGCCGTCTGAAAACCGAGCATGGCAAGACGCTTTACGCGTATTGGGGCGACACGATTGCCAAGGCGCTCAGCGCGCAGGCGGCCGAGATCGGCGCCGACACGCTGGTCAATTGCGCCAGCCAGGAATATTTCGGCGCCGTGGACCAAGACGCGTTGAACTTGCGGGTGATCACGCCCGTCTTCATGGAAGAAAAGGCCGGCACGCCGAAGGTCGTCAGCTTTTACGCCAAGAAAGCGCGCGGGGCGATGGCCCGCTTCGTGATCCAGAACCGGCTGACACATCCAGAAACGCTGAAGGAGTTCGACATGGGCGGGTATCGCTACAACGATGAGATGTCGGAGCGCGACAAACCGGTCTTCCTGCGCGCCTACCCGGCCTGAGCCCCGTCCATGTCGGCGACGGGCGGACGCGTGCAGGCGGGGCGGGCCTCGGTGATATGTGCTGTGATCGCCTCCTTGCGCAGCGGTTTCGTCAGGTAGTGGTCGAGACCGGCGGCGAGGATCTCGGCATCGTCGCCCTGCATGGCATGCGCCGTCATGGCGACGATCGGCACATGCGCTCCGGTTGCCGCCTCGATCTCTCGAATGGCGGTGGCGGCCTGTTTTCCGTCCATTTCGGGCATGGAGATGTCCATGAAGATCACATCGGGATCGAAGCTTTGGAAAAGCTCGACGGCTTCGCGGCCATTCTCGGCGAATTTCAGGTCGATATCCAGCGTCTTGACCATCTTGGAAAAGACCAGCCGGTTGGTCTTGTTGTCCTCGGCGGCCAGCACCCGCATCACCCGCGCCTGGGCGGGCGGCGCGCTGTCCTCGGCCCGTGGTGCGATGGAACACAGCGCGTCGATCAGGGCGCGGCGTGGTGCGGGCTTGTGCAGGACGGCGTGCAGGTAGGCGCGGCCCGGGTCCTGCTCGGCATGGCCGGTGTTGCGGCTGAAGAGGATCACGGGCGTCGCGTGACCGGCCTCACGCAGCGCCGCGGCCAGCTCGATCCCGTCCATTTCGGCCATGTTGTGCTCGGCAAGGATCGCGTCAATGCCGGCATCGACGAGGTGGAGCGCCTCTGCCGCGCTGCCGCACCCGGTGGTGTCCACACGCAGCGCCGATAGCTGGCGCGAGAGGATGCTGCGGCTGGCCTCCTGCGGATCGACGATCAGAACGCGGCGCAGCCCGGCGGGCAGCCACGGTTCCCGCGCCGCGCCGTCCTCCGACACCGGCAGGGTCATCGAGAAGCCGAAGGTCGATCCCTTGCCCGGCACCGACTCGACCCAGATGTCGCCCTGCATCATGCGCACCAGCTTTTCCGAGATCGCGAGACCCAGCCCGGTGCCCTCGAACTTGCGGTTGCGTTCGTCATCCACCTGATTGAACTCGCCGAAGATATGCTCGATCTTGTCGTCGGAGATGCCGATGCCGGTATCCTCGATACAGACATGCACGGTCGCGGTCGCGGTCTCGGGATGGGGCACGCCGGTGACGCGCACGAGGACATGCCCGGCCTCGGTGAATTTCAGCGCATTGCCCAGAAGGTTGGTCATGATCTGCCGGATGCGGCCCGGGTCGCCGATCAGCCCTGTGGGCAGGAAAAGGTCGTAATCCACCAGGATATCCAGCCCCTTGTCGCGCGCGGTGGCCTGCATCAGCGTCACCAGTTCGTGGATGCTGTGCTCGAGATCGAAAGGCGCGGCTTGCAGGACCAGCTTGTCGGCCTCGATCTTGGAATAATCGAGCACGTCGTTGATGATCTCCAGCAGCGCCTCGCCGGAATGCTTGATGGTCGAGGTGTAAAGCCGCTGTTCCTCTGTCAGGTCGCCGTCGAGCAACAGGTCCGCCATGCCGACGACGCCGTTCATCGGCGTGCGGATCTCGTGGCTCATGTTGGCGAGAAAGGTGGATTTCGCGCGATTGGCCATCTCGGCGCGGCGGCGGGCCTCTTTCAGGTCCTTCTCGTAGCGGATCGAGGCGGTGATGTTCTGCACGAGGCTGACGATGTCGCCGCCATGGCCGCGGCGATCGGTCAGCTTGATGTACTGGTCGTTCCACAGGCGCAGCACCTCCGGTTCCGGGTTGTCCTGCTGCCACCGGTCGATCATCCGCTCGCGCCATTCATGCGGCGCGAGGTCGCCGATATTGACGATGCCCTCCTCGGTCAGGATCTGCAGGATCTCGATATAGCTGACACCGGGCGTGACCGTCTCGACCCCGTCGAACACCGCCAGCCACGCGTCGTTCGCGGCGATCATCCGGCTTTCGGAATCGAAGAAGGCGAACCCGTCCTGGATCGTCTGGATCGAATGCCAGAGCCGCCGCTCGGCGATCTCGACCTTTTCATTGGCGACGCTGAGATCCGATTTGACGCGCATGTTCTCGTCGCGCACCGTCTGCACCTCGGCGCGGGTGTCGTGGATCTCGTTCGACAGCGCCCGCGCATGGTTGCCCAGCTTGCGGTTGGCGGCCTGTAATTCCGCCTTTTTCTGTTCCAGCAGCCGTTCGGCGGCCAACCTGGCGCGCCGTTCCTCCGCCAGCTTGTTGGCAAGCGTCATGCCCATCCTCCGACGTGCCGGACCGTGTGCGCCCCACAATCCGGCATCGTCGTGAAAAGGCCGTTAACGCGGGCCGAAAACCCGCGTCAGAGCGCCTCGAGCGCGATGGCGATGCCCTGGCCGCCGCCGATGCACATGGTCACGAGGGCGCGTTTGCCCCCTGTCCGCTCCAGCTCGTAAAGCGCCTTGACGGTCAGGATCGCGCCGGTGGCGCCGACCGGATGGCCGAGCGCGATGGCGCCGCCATTGGGGTTGACGCGGCCGGCATCGAGCCCCAGCCCCTTGTTGACCGCGAGCGCCTGCGCAGCGAACGCCTCGTTGGATTCCACCACGTCGAAATCCGAGGGGCTCAGCCCGGTCTTCTCCATCAGGGTCTGGACCGCGGGGATCGGGCCGATCCCCATCACCTCGGGGCGCACGCCGGAATGCGCGTAGCCGAGGATCCGCGCGCGGGGTTTCAGCCCCGCAGCCTCGGCCGCGTCGCCCCGCGCCAGCACCAGCGCCGCCGCGCCGTCGTTGATTCCGCTTGCATTTCCGGCAGTTACGCTGCCGTCCTTCTGGAAGGCGGGGCGCAGGCCGGCGAGGCCTTCGGCGGTCGTGGGCTTGGGGTGTTCGTCGGTGTCGAAGGCCACCATGTCGCGCTTCACGCGGACCTCGACGGGCACGATCTGCGACTTGAACCGCCCTTCCTCGATCGCCACGGCGGCGCGGCGCTGGCTTTCGAGCGCGAAGGCGTCCTGGTCGGTGCGGCTGATATCGTGTTCCTTGGCGACATTGTCGGCGGTCACGCCCATATGCCCCGATCCGAACGGACAGGTCAGCGTGCCCACCATCATGTCGAGCGTCTTGATGTCGCCCATCTTGGCGCCCCAGCGTTGATCGGGGATGATGAAGGGCGAGCGGCTCATGTTCTCGACACCGCCGGCGAGACCGAAATCGGCATCCCCCAGCATTAGGGATTGCACAATTGAAACAATGGCTTGCGCGCCCGATCCGCAGAGGCGGTTGACGTTCATCGCAGGCGCCGTGTCGGGGATGCCGGCCTCGATGGCCGAGACCCGGCTGACATACATGTCGCGCGGTTCGGTGTTGATGACATGGCCGTAGACCACATGCCCGATCTGCCCGCCCTCGACGCCCGAGCGTTTCATCGCCTCTTTCGCCACGGTCGCGCCAAGCTGGGTGGGCGGTGTTCCGGCAAGCTTGCCGCCGAAGGTGCCGATGGCGGTGCGGCAACCGTCGAGTATCACGATATCGGTCATGGGGTCCTCCTGTGAATCCTGTCGGGTCGAGCCTAGCGACTCGGCCCCGCGCTTGGCAACGATCATCGGCGGCCCTGCGTACGGGGTGTACGTTTTTCACCCCTGACGTGTACGCAAATCCGCGGCTTGCCACGGCGGCCCCGGGGTGGTTCCGTCGATCAGCCCCCAGACGCCCCTGTCGCGCGAGTGTAGTGCCATGACCATCCGGACCGATGCCGATATCCGAAGATTGCGTGAACAGGGCGACCTGACCAGCGCCGAGGAGACCCTGATCCAGACTTGCCGGGCAGGAAAGCTGACTTTTCTGGAGGATGGCGAGGTGCCCGATGGCCCGAGCGACACCCGCACCGTCCGCGCCGACCTGCTGCGCTATCTGATCACCGGAGGGTGCAGCGAGTGCCCGACGCAGGATGTGGGTGTTGATCTGTTCGGGGCCTATGTGACCGGCAGCCTTGATCTGAATTTCGCCACAGCCAAGGGCAGGACCGGGCTTTACGCCTGCCGGTTCGAGAACCGGATCGACGCGTGGCAAACGCGGTTCGAGTTACTGAACTTCAATCGCAGCCATCTGCCGGCGCTGACCGCGCAGGGCGCGAGAGTGACGGGTCATGTTTTTCTGCGAAAGGTCCAGGCCGACGGTGAAGTGAGCCTGTCCGGGGCCGTGATTGGCGGGCAGTTGGCCTGCGCGGGTGCGCGGTTTTCGAACGCGAAAGAGATTGCGCTCGAAATGCAGCGCGCGCAGGTGACGGGTGATGTTTTTCTGTGCGAGGTCGAGGCCGAGGGGGAGGTGAGTCTTGCCGGTACCAAGATTGGCGGGCAGTTGGTTTGCGAGGTCGCGCGGTTTTCGAATGCGAAAGGGCGTGCGATTAACGCGCAGAAAATGGAGGTAAAGGGAGGTTTTCTTTGGCGTGAGGTCACTTCCGTCAAGGGGATTGTGGATCTGAGTTCGGCGCGGGTGGCGGATCTGGTGGATGACGCGTCAAGCTGGGAGTTGGTGGATAGACTTCATCTCAATGGGTTACGCTATGAGCATATTCACGAGCCTCTGACCGCTACGATGCGACTTAAATGGTTAGCCAAGGATGCCGCAACGAAGGGTGAGTTTCGCCCGCAACCCTATGAGCAACTGGCGCAGGTCATGCAAAGCATGGGGCATACAAGCGATGCGCGGCGGGTGCGGTTGGAAAAGGAAATTCTGCTTGCGCGAGACTGGCGAAGACGCGCGATCGAGGAGCATGCGGATTTGCGCGCGCGGCGCGATGGGACGCCGAAACCGCCGGACCATCACGAGATACAAAACCGCCTGACGCGCATCTGGCTGGATCTGCGGATCATACCTCTCTGGCACGGTGCTTTGCGCTATATGGTCGGGTATGGCCATGCGCCGCAACGCGTCCTTGCATGGGCAGCGGTCACAATAGGCGTGATGTGGTCATTCTATCTCTGGGTCTGGAATTTCGGGGGAATGGTTCCGAATTCGGCTATTGTCCTGACCTCGCCGCAATGGGCGTCGGCACTGGCGGAAAACCCCGATTTTCCCGCATTGGCATGGATCGCGTCGGAGACTGGGCAGCATTACGAGACCTTCAGCGCTTTCGCCTACGCGGCGGACGTGTTCATTCCTTTGGTCGATTTGGGACAAGAAGCTGCGTGGACCGCGACCACGGCGACGGCGTGGGGCAGTCTGGCATGGGTGCTGTCGTGGTTTCTCAAGCTGTTCGGCTGGATCGTCACCGCCGTGGGCGCCGCTGCGATCACCGGGATCATCCGTCGGGAGTGAGAGATCGTCCGGTCGCACTGGACGATGACGAGGGGCGGGGGCGTGAAGTTCGGGGGCAGACTCAGGGGCAGAGGGGGGTGCGGCCGGCCTTGGACAAAAGCCAGCCATTGGTGCCCTCGAACACCGCGGGCCAGAGCGGGTGGCCGTAGCCGGCGCCTGCGTCGAGGTCGACGCGGTTGCCGAAATATTGCGGGAAGTCGAGCGCCGTGTGCCCGTGCACCACGAGCCATGGATGTGCGCCCTCGTAGTCGAGAAAGCCGTCGCGGATCCATTGGAGGTCCTCGGGCGTCTGGTCGTCGAGCGGCACGCCGGGGCGGATGCCGGCATGCACGAACAGCAGCGCCCCCACCTCGTGCCAGAGCGGCAGACCGGCGAGCCAGTCGCGATGCGCCTGTGGCACGGCGGCCTGCGCCGCGCGCCAGGCGGCGGCGTCGCGCGTCTCGGTCACGCCGTAGGAGGCCAGCGTTGCCGCCCCGCCCAGCCGGGGATCGAGCCACGACAGGCCGGACTTGATCTGCCGGAATTGCAGGCTGCCCGTGTCGAGGAAATCGAGAAACATCTGGTCGTGATTGCCGCGCAGGACGGTCCAGGGGTGGCCCTCTGCCTGGCCCTGCATGACACGCTCTATCACCGCGCGGCTGTCGGGGCCGCGATCCACGAGGTCGCCGAGAAAGACGATGCGGGCGTCGGGCCCGCCGTCGCGCGCCACCAGCGCGAGGGCCTGTTCGAGCTGGGCGGCCTGTCCGTGGATGTCGGGGATGGCGTAGATCGGGTCTGTCATGGGGCGGGTAAACCGTGGTGCGGGGGGAANTCGGGGATGGCGTAGATCGGGTCTGTCATGGGGCGGGTAAACCGTGGTGCGGGGGGAATGTCCAGAGGGGGGGGCGACAGGTGCGCCGAGGGGCGAGGCACCGTTCCCGCTGTTGCCCCGGCGCGGTACGCGGCGCGACGCGCCGCAGCGCCATCGCATGTCCGCCCCCCGGACAGGCGATTTTTCGACGTTGGCGGATCGATTGGGGCTATTGCGGGGTGGCGGGGATAAAGCGCGCTGTAAGCCCGTTGGCTCGCCTGCCCGCGGACATGCGATGGCGCGGTTAGGGCACGGGCCGTCTTACCTCTCGGCCTTCTTTTCCCATCGGCCCGACTCCTCGGACCAGTATTGCGCCGGGCAGCCGGCGCTGGTCAGCGCCTTCCACTGGCCGCGGGCCCGGTCCAGCGCCGTGGCGTCGTTGCCGTCGAAAAGGATGCAGACGCGGTTCATCTGCGTCACCTCCAACGCCGCGACCTCGGCGCCGTCGACGGCCATCACGCAGGTGGCGCCGTTGGGCAGGGCGGCGTCGGTGGTCAGCAGCACCGGCTGGTCGGTGTCATGCGGCCCGCCGGCGAGGCCGTGCGGCAGGAACGCGTCCTCGGGGCCCAGCCAGAGCTGCCGGTCGAGCCAGTCGAGGCGGTCGGGATCGGTGCCGCGCACCGCGACCCGCCAGCCCGCGCCGAGGGCCTTTTGCAACAGTTGCGGCAGCGTCACCTCGAGCGGGCGGCGGGTCAGGTGGTAGAAATAGGCGGCGCCCATGCCGTCACCCTTCGAGCATGTCCGCCACCAGACGGTTCAGCGTCATCACCCCCCAGCCCGAGGCGCCCTTGGGCGCATAGGTGGTTTCCGACTTGACGCTGGCGACGCCGGCGATGTCGAGATGCACCCATGGCATGTCGTCCTGGATGAAGCGGTGCAGGAATTCCGCCGCGGTGATGGTGCCCGCCGGGCGCCCGCCGGAGTTTTTCACGTCGGCGATGTCGCTTTTCATCATGTCGGCATAGGCCTTGCCCAGGGGCATCCGCCACAGCCCCTCGCCCTCGGCGTTCGCGGCCTTCAGCACCGCGTCGCAGAGCGTGTCGTCGGTGCTGAGCGCCGCGGCGTTCTCGTGCCCGAGCGCGACGATGGCGGCCCCGGTGAGGGTGGCGAGATCGATCACGCCGCGCGGCTTGTAGGTTTCCTGCGCGTACCAGAGGACATCGGCCAGAACCATGCGGCCCTCGGCATCGGTGTTGATCACCTCGATCGTGTCGCCCTTCATCGAGGTGACCACGTCGCCGGGCCGGGTCGCGCGGTCCGAGACCATGTTTTCCACCAGCCCGACAAGGCCCACCACGTTGGCCTTGGCCTGACGCCTTGCCAGCGTGCGCATGACACCGGCGACCACGCCCGCGCCGGCCATGTCCATGGTCATGTCTTCCATCCCCTGCGCGGGCTTGATGCTGATCCCGCCGGTGTCGAAGATCACGCCCTTGCCCACCAGCGCCAGCGGCGCGTCGCCGGCCTTGCCGCCCTGCCATTCCATCACCGCGAGCTTGGACGGGGTGGCGCTGCCGAGGCCCACGGAAAGCAGCGCGCCCATGCCGAGCTTTTCCATGTCCGACTCTTCGAGGATGGTGATCTTGAGGCCGAGATCCTTCATCGCCTCGATGCGGCTGGCGAATTCGGTGGTGGTCAGGTGATTGGCCGGCTCGCTGACCAGATCGCGGGTGAAGAACACGCCCTCGGCGACCATGAGGGCGGGGGCGGCGTCCGCCTCGACCTCGTCGGGCTTGGCGACCATGGCGGTGACGGCGCCCTTGGCCTTGGCCTCGGCCGTCTTGTGCACGCTGAACTCGTAGGCGCGCAGCACCGCGCCCAGCACCACCTCGACCGGGCGCTTGAGGCTGCCGCCGAGGATCAGCAGACCGGCCTCGCCGATCTTGCGGCCAAGCGCCACGCCGGCGCGGCGCGACTCGTCGACCGTGGCGCTGCGCGGCAGCACCACGATGTCGAGCGCGCGGGCGGTCATGCCCGCCGGCCAGTCGAGGGTCAGCACGTCGCCGGGCGATTTGCCGTCGAGCGTGTCGGCCTCGATCAGCCGCGCGAGCGCGCCCTTGGTCAGGCGGTTCACGCGCCGGCCGGCCGGATCGAGCTTGCCCTCGGGGGTGACGAAGACCGCGACGCGACCCTCGGCGCCGGCGATCGCGTCGAGATCGGTTTCGGTGAAGGCGGCGGAAACGGGCGTGGTCATCAAAGCGGTCCTCTTCATGTCGCTGCTGCGCATGACCTAGCGCGACCGGCCGCCGAACACCAGTTAGCAGTTTTCCCGCCCCGCCAATTCGTTTAGCCTCGCCTTCGACAGTGCCGTCAGGGAGGGTGAACGTGACCAGATTCGACAGATACATGCTGTCGCAATTGCTGGTGCTGTTCGGTTTCTTCGCGCTCGTGCTGGTTTCCATCGTCTGGATCAACAAGGCGGTGAGCATTTTCGACAAGCTGATCGGCGATGGCCAGCCGCCCTGGGTTTTCCTGGAATTCACCGCGCTGACCCTGCCGGCGGTGATCGGCGTGGTGCTGCCGATCGCGGCCTTCGCGGCGGCGGTCTACGTCATCCACCGGCTGTCGTCGGACAGCGAGCTGACGGTGATGCAGGCGATGGGCTATTCGCCGCTGCGGTTGCTGCGCCCGGTGCTGGTCTTCGGGCTGTTGGTGGCGCTGATGATGTCGGTGCTGGCGCATCTGCTGATCCCCAGCAGCATGGGCCAGCTGCGCCTGCGCGAGGACGAGGTGTCGCGCAACATCTCGGCGCAACTGCTGAGCGACGGCACCTTCCTGCATCCCGCGCCGGCGATCACCTTCTACATCCGCGAGATCACGCCCGAGGGTGAATTGCGCGACGTGTTCCTGTCGGACCGGCGCAAGCCCGACCGCGTCACCACCTATACCTCGTCGCGCGCCTACCTGGTGTCCGAGCCGGCGGGCACGCGGCTGGTGATGGTGGCCGGGCTGGCGCAGACCGTCGAGCGGGACGGGAACCGCCTGTTCACCACGCATTTCGACGATTTCTCGCATGATATCAGTAGCCTGATCAGCCGCGGTGCGGCCAGCCTCGACCGCGTCGCCTTTGCCTCCACCCTCGACATGCTGACCGCGCCGGGCGCCGTGGCCGCGCGGACGGGGGCGACTCACGGCGAGGTGATGACCGAGTTGCACGGCCGCGTCACCGCCGCGCTGATGTGCGTGATCGCCGCATTGGTGGGGTTCGCGACGCTGCTGGTCGGCGGGTTCAGCCGGTTCGGTGTCTGGCGCCAGATCGGGCTGGCCTTCGGGTTCCTGCTGGGCATCAAGATCGTCGAGAGCGCGGTGGTCGCGCCGGTGCTGGTCGAGGGCGCGCTGTGGCCGCTTTTGTACCTGCCGCCGCTGATCGGCGCGGTGCTGACGGGCGTGCTGCTGACGCTGGCGGTGCATCCGTGGCTTCTGCGCTGGCGGCCGTGGCGCGGGGCAGGTGACGCCCCCGGGGCGGAGGCGCGGGCATGACGCTGCATCTCTATCTCGCGCGGCGCTTCTTCATGAGCTTTCTTGGCGTGGCGCTGTCGATCGCCGTGCTGCTGATGATGATCCAGCTGGTCGACAAGCTGGGCGATTTCCCCGATCGCCCCTTCGGCGACGTGCTGGGCGTGGTGCTGCTGGAGATGCCGTGGGAGATCTACGACATCCTGCCGCTTTTCGTGATCCTCGCCGCTGTCGGGCTGTTCGTGCGACTGTCGCGCTCGTCCGAGCTTGTGGTGGTCCGCGCTGCCGGACGGTCGGCGCTGCGCGGGCTGCTGGGGCCGGTCTGCGTGGCGCTGCTGATCGGCATCCTCGGCGTGGCGGTGGGCAATCCCTTCGTCGCCGCGACCTCGAAGCGGGTGCATGACCTCAAGCTGCTTTACAGCGGGGCCGAGAGCGCGGCGCTGGCAATCTCGTCGGAGGGGTTGTGGCTGCGCCAGGGCGGGCCCGAGGGCCAGACGGTGATCTTCGCGCAGAGCGCCAGTTCGGACCTGGGCACGCTTTACGATCCGACCTTTCTCGATTTCGCCCCCGACGGCACGCCGCTGCGCCGCATCAAGGCCGGCGCGGCAAGGCTGGACGACGGCGCGTGGGAGATGCGCGACGTCAAGGTCTGGGATCTGGCCGGCGACGCCAATCCCGAGGCCGGGGCCGAGCGGCGGAACACGCTTTCCATTCCGTCCGACCTGACGCGGCAGCGCATCGTCGACGGGTTCGGGCGGCCGCGATACATCCCCGTCTGGGACCTGCCGGATTTCATTGCCGATCTGGAGGAGTCGGGTTTTTCCGCCCGCCGTTACGCGATGTGGTTCCAGGGCGAGCTGGCGCGCCCGGTCTTCTTCGCGGCGCTGGTGCTGATGTCGGCGGCCTTCACCATAAGGCACGCGCGCGCGGCCAACATGGGGCTGATGGTGCTGATCGCGGTGATCGTCGGCTTCGGCCTGCATTACCTGCGCAACTTCGCGCAGATCCTCGGCGAAAGCGGGCAGATCCCGGTTGCGCTGGCCGCCTGGGCGCCGCCGGTCGCCGCGCTGTTCATGGCGCTGGGCCTGATCCTGCACCTGGAGGATGGATGAGGCGCGCGCTGGCCGTCGCGCTGGCCGTGCTGGCGCTGCTGGCGGGGCCGGCGCGCGCGCAGGAGGGGCGCGATCCGGCGATGCTGGTGGCCGACGAGGTGCGGCTGACCGCCGGTGACCGGCTGGTCGCCGAGGGCAATGTCGAGGCGATGTACAGGGGCCGACGGCTGACCGCGCGCCGCATCGTCTACGACCGCGGCACCGACCGGCTGACCATCACCGGCCCGCTGAGCCTGACGGAGCCGGATACCGGCGGCGGCACGGTGCTGGTCGCCGACAGTGCCGAGCTGGACCGCGATCTGCGCAACGGCATCCTGCGCGGCGCGCGGATCGTGATGGCGCAGCAATTGCAGCTGGCCGCGCGGCAGATGCGGCGCACCGATGCGCGCTACAACGAGCTGTACAAGGCCTCCGTCACCTCGTGCCGGATCTGCGAGGACGGGAGCCCGCCGCTGTGGCAGATCCGCGCCGAGCGGCTGATCCACGACCAGGAGGCGCGCCAGCTTTATTTCGAGAACGCGCAGTTGCGGGTGCTGGACGTGCCGGTCTTCTACCTGCCGCGCCTGCGCCTGCGCCTGCCCGACCCGTCGGTCGAGCGCGCGACCGGGTTCCTGACGCCGTCGGTGGTCAATTCCAGCCTGCTGGGCACCGGCGTCGAGGCGCCCTATTTCATCGCGCTGGGCGATCACCGCGACCTGACGCTGGCGCCGTTCTGGGCGACGAATTCGCGGCGGCTGGGCTTTCGCTACCGGCAGGCGTTCCGGCGCGGCGAGATCGAGTTCAACGGCGCCGTGGCCGATGACGATTTCAGCCCCGACTCGAAACGCGGCTATCTGTTCGGCGAGGGGCGCTTCGATCTGCCGCGCGACTTCGTCCTCGGCTTCAATATCGAGCTTGCCAGCGACGACACCTTCCTTCTTGATCACGGCTTTTCGGACAAGGACCGGCTGAGCAGCGGCATCGGGATCGCGCGCGCCCGGCGCGACGAGTTCATCGGCGCCGAGATCCGGCATTACCGGTCGCTGCGCGAGGATGAAAGCAACCTGACGCTGCCCTCGATCGCCGGCGACGCCAGTTACGAGCGGCGGATCTTTCCGCGGCGCTTCGGCGGCGAGCTGCGATTCTCGGCCGATCTGCACAGCCATTTCCGCCGCTCGGACCTGACCACCGACGGGCCCGACCTCGACCGTTTCGCTGACGGGCGCGACGTCACGCGCCTGACCTCGGCGGTGGAATGGCGGCGCGACTGGGTGCTGGGGCCGGGCGTGCTGGCGGCGATCCGCACAGGGCTGAGCCTCGATCATTTCGAGATCCGCCAGATCGGCGATACCGCCGGGTCGCAGGCCACCGAGCTTACGCCGACGGTGGCCGCACAGCTGCGCTGGCCGCTTGTCCGCGCCGGGCGCGAGGGCGTGACCCACGTGATCGAGCCGGTGGCGCAGATCGCCTGGTCGGGCGGCGAGAACCCGGACGTGCCGCTGGATGAAAGCACCGATGTCGAGTTCGACGAGGGCAACCTGTTCAACGTGTCGCGGTTCAGCGCGCCCGACCGGCGCGAGCGCGGCTATGCCGCCGCCTACGGGGTCAGCTACACGCGCGTCGACCCCGAGGGGTGGGAGGGGCGGCTGGCGCTGGGCCAGGTGCTGCGCGAGGAACGCCTGCTGGATTTCGACGGCACGCCCAGCTTCACCGACTCGTCGGGGCTGCGCGACCGCATCTCGGACCTGCTGGTCGCCGGGCAGTACCGCAATGCCAGCGGCGTGACGGTGACCGCGCGCGGCCTCTTCGACGACATGTTCGAGGTGACCAAGGCCGAGGCCCGCGCAAGCTGGCGCAACGCGCGCACCGATATCGGCGCCACCTACATCTGGCTGTCGGACGATCCGCGCGAAAGCCGCTCCGCGACGGTGTCGGAATGGGCGATCGACGGCCGCTACCGCTTTGCCCGGCACTGGACGGCGCGCGGCGAGTGGCGCTATGACATCGCCGAGGACAGCCACATCCGCGCCGGGGCCGGTCTGACCTATACCAACGAATGCGTGGACATCACGGTTTCCGTCTCGCGCCGCTTTACCTCTTCGACTATCCTTGAACCCGAGACCAACATAAGCTTTACCGTGGGGCTGCGGGGTTTCTCGGCCGCGACGCGCGATCAAAGCTTCACACGGACTTGCAGGAACTGACCACCATGACCCCTATGCGTCGCCTTCCGGCCCTTGTCGTCTCTCTTGCGCTGCTGCTCGGGCTGGCGGTCGCGGCGCCCTTTAGCGGGGCCGCGGCGCAGAACCTCTTCACGCCGGTGATCTTCGTCAACGACGAGGCGATCACCCGCTACGAGTTGCAGCAGCGCGCGCGGATGCTGTCGCTGTTCCGCGCGCCCGGCGATCCAGCGACGCTGGCGCGCGAGCAGCTGATCGAGGAACGCATCAAGATGGACGCCGCCGAGGCCGCCGGGGTCAGCCTGCCCGACGAGGCGATCGAGGGCGGCATGGCGGAATTCGCCGGCCGCGCCAACATGGGCGCCGACGAGTTCATCGCCGCACTCACGCAGGCGGGGGTGTCCGAGGAAACGTTCCGCGCCTTCGTGCGCGCCGGGATCACCTGGCGCGAGTTCACCCGCGCGCGGTTCGCGCCGCGTGTGTCCGTCAGCGACGCAGATCTGGAGCGCGCGACGCAGGCGCTGACCGGCGGGTCGTCGGTGCGGGTGCTGCTGTCCGAGATTATCCTGCCGATCCAGAATGCCGAGCAGGCCGCAGCACAGCGCACGCTGGCCAGCCAGATCGCCGAGGCCGACAGCGAGGCCGCCTTCGCCGCTTTCGCGCGCCGCCATTCCGCCGCTCAGACCGCGCAGGGCGGCGGGCGCATGAACTGGAGGCAGGCCTCGGACCTGCCGCAGGGGTTGCGCCAGATCGTGCTGGCGCTGGCGCCGGGCGAGGTGTCGGACCCGCTGCCCATCGACGGTGCGCTGGCGATCTTCTACATGCGCGACATCGAGGAGACCTCGGTCACCCGGCCGGAATATTCCGCCATCGAGTACGCGCGCTACTACATCCCCGGCGGGCGCAGCGACGCCGCGCTGCGGCGCGCCGCGGAGGTGCGCGCGCGCGTCGATACCTGCGACGATCTTTACGGCGTGGCCCAGGGCCAGCCGCCCGAGGTGCTTGACCGCGTGTCGCAGGCCCCCGAGGAGATCCCCGCCGATATCGCCGCCGAGCTGGCAACGCTCGACCCCGGCGAGAGCAGCGCGCGGATCACCCGCAACGAGGGCGAGGTGCTGGTGTTCCTGATGCTGTGCGGCCGGTCGCCGAAGCTCGACGGCGAGCAGCCGACGGTCGAGGATCTGTCGAACTTCATCCGCAACCAGCGTATCCAGTCCTTCGCCGATGGCTACCTCGAGCAGTTGCGCGCCGAGGCGCGGATCGTCGAGCGGTGACGCGTGCGGTCGCGCTGACCTGTGGCGAGCCGGCGGGCATCGGCCCCGAGATCGCCGTCGCGGCGTGGCGCACGCTGGGCCGCGACCTGCCGTTTTTCCTGATCGGCGACCCGGCGCATCTGCCCGGGGGGGCGTCGCACGTGGTCATCGATGACCCGTCCGAGGCCGGGACGGCCTGCGCGCAAGCTCTGCCGGTGCTGCGCCACGATTTCGACGGCCCGCGCATCCCCGGCACGCCCGACCCGCGCCATGCGCAGGGCGTGATCGACGTGATCGCGCGGGGCGTGGACCTCGTGCAGTCGGGGCGGGCGCTGGCGCTGTGCACCGCGCCCATCCACAAGCAGGCGCTGCAGGAGGGGGCGGGCTTCGCGTATCCCGGCCATACCGAGTATCTCGCGCATCTGGCCGGTGTCGACCGCGTGGTGATGATGCTCGCCTCGGACCGCTTGCGCGTGGTGCCGGCGACCATCCATATCCCGTTATGCGACGTGCCGGGTGCGCTGACCGGCGACCTGCTGGAGGCCGTGATCCGCATCACCCATGCCGCGCTGATCCGCGATTTCGCGGTGGCGTCGCCGCGTCTGGCCATTGCGGGCCTGAACCCGCATGCCGGCGAGGGCGGGCGCATGGGAGCCGAGGAGGCCCGCGTGATCGCGCCGGTGCTGGACCGCTTGCGGGCCGAGGGGATGGATCTGCGCGGGCCGCTATCGGCCGACACGATGTTTCATGCCGCGGCGCGCGCGCGCTACGACGCCGCCATCGCGATGTATCACGACCAGGCGCTGATCCCGATCAAGACGCTGGATTTCGACCGCGGCGTGAACGTCACGCTGGGCCTGCCGTTCATCCGCACCTCGCCCGATCACGGCACGGCGTTCGACATCGCAGGGCAGGGTATCGCCAACCCGACCTCGCTGATCGAGGCGTTGCGCATGGCGGATCGCATGGGGCAGGCGCGCCGCGCATGAGCACGCTGGACGCGCTGCCGTCGCTCGCCCGCGTGATCGCCGCGCATGGCCTGACGGCGCGCAAGTCGATGGGCCAGAATTTCCTGCTGGATCTGAACCTGACCTCCAAGATCGCCCGACAGGCCGGGGATCTGAGCGCCTGCGACGTGCTGGAGATCGGGCCCGGCCCCGGCGGGCTGACGCGCGGATTGTTGCGCGAGGGCGCGCGCCGGGTGCTGGCCATCGAGAAGGATGCGCGCTGTCTGGCGCCGCTTTCGGAGGTGGCCGAGGTGGCGGAGGGCCGCTTGCAGGTGATCCATGGCGATGCTCTGGACGTGGATCCGCTGGCGCATCTGACGCCGCCCATCCGGGTGGTGGCGAACCTGCCCTACAATGTGGGCACCGAGTTGCTGGTGCGCTGGCTGACGCCGCGCGACTGGCCGCCCTTCTGGGTGTCGCTGACGCTGATGTTCCAGCGCGAGGTGGCCGAGCGGATCGTGGCGACGCCGGGATCGAAGGCGTACGGGCGGCTGGCGCTGCTGGTGCAATGGCGCGCCGAGCCCCGGATCGTGCTGAACCTGCCGCCCGAGGCCTTCACCCCGCCGCCCAAGGTATCGAGCGCCGTGGTGCATCTGACGGCCCTTGCCGCGCCGCGCTATCCCGCCGATCCGAAGATACTGGAGCGGGTGGTGGCAAAGGCCTTCAACCAGCGGCGCAAGATGCTGCGCGCGGCGCTCAAGGGCGCGGCCCCGGATATCGAGGACAGATTGCGCGCGGCCGGCATCGCGCCGACCGACCGCGCAGAGACGGTCGATCTGGAGCACTTCTGCGCGCTGGCGCGTCTGATGCCGGGCGGGGCGGAGGGCTGAGCGAAGAAAGCCGCGCCAGCGCATGTCCGCGGGCAGGCGATCCCACGGGCGTTCAGCGCGCTTCATCCCTGCAACCCCGCAAAAGCCCTGATCGACTCGCCAGCGTCACCAAATCGCCTGTCCGTCACGCCAGAGGCGTGCCGAGGTAGTCTGGCGCACCTTTGGTGCGACGGGGCGGACATGCGATGGCGCTGCGGCGCGTTGCGCCGCGTATCGCGCCGGGGGCAAATATCACGAGGCCGTCGCCTCGCGCGCCAGCACCGTTGCCAGATCGCCGTAGCCGGTGAAGCGGTACTCGTAGTCCAGCCCCAGCCGGGCGGCGCAGTCGCGGGCCTTGGCCTCGAGTGCCGGATCGCGGGTCTGGGCCTGGTAGACCAGCTTGGTGTAGTTGCCGAAGATCATGTCGCGCAGTTCGGGATGCCGGTCGAGGCCCATGGGCCGCCAGACGAAGGCATCGAATTGCCGCACGAGGAAATCGGTGAGGTAGAAGGCCGTGATCTCGTCGTCATGCGCCGCAAACCGTTCCACCCCCTCGAAGAACGCGTAGCAATGCGGGCCGGCGACCATCTCGACGCCGAGATCGGCGCATCTGGCCTGCAAGCGCCCGCCGGTGCCGCAATCGGCATAGACCACGAAGACGCGGGAATAGTCCGCGCGACGCTCGGTCACCGCCTTTTCCACTTCGGGCGTGATTCGGTCGGGATTGAGGTGCAGCTTGGCCGGCAGGCAGTGCAGGTCCATGTGATCCCAGCCGTTGAGGCGTTTCAGCGCGAGGATCTCGTGGGCGAGCGCGCCGCAGGCGATCAGCAGGATGCGGCCCTCGCCGCGCGCGGCCAGACCGCTTTCGGTCAGCGTGGCGGGGTCAGGCAGGGGAGCCTCGTTTTCGTTCACGGCGTCTGACCTTTTCGTGTCATGATGCTGCATGGCCTTGTGATCCGGTTCGCTCCGGGTAGCCTGTGGGCCGCCGCAGCAGAGGATAGTCGCGCATGACCCTGTCGTCCAAGCTTTCCGCCGCCCGCGCCGGCCTGTTCCGCAGCCTCGGGCTGATGTTCATCGCCGGCTTTGGCGCCACCGTGGCGTTCGATGCGTGGGGGCAGATCGTCAGCCCCGCGCTGGGCTTTGCCAACCTTTCGCCGCACGGGTTGGCGAAAAGCCTGCTGGGGGCGTATGGCCTGCCGAACAGCGATTTCGCCGGGTATTTCGTGCATTTTTACCTGGTCGGGCTGATTGGCTACCCGCTGGGCTGGCTTTTCGTGTTCCGCCCCGTCTGGGGCCGCGTCGTGCGGCGCGGGGGCTGGCTCTTGGGTGCGGCCGCCTACGGGTTCGGGCTGTGGATCCTCGCGATCGGCGGCATCACCGCGCTGGCGGGGCTGCCGTTCTTCCTGAATTTCACCGGCATCACCTGGGTCGCGCTGGTCGGGCATGTGCTTTACGGCGTGGTACTGGTGGCCGTGATGCGGGCGTTCGGCGGGCGCTGAGAGCGCCCGCGCGCGCTGTGTCAGACCGCCGCCAGCGAGTTGTGCTTGCGGTCCATAAACGTCTTGGCGGTTTCCACCGCGACGGCGGCGTCGCGACAATAGGCGTCGGCGCCGATGGCGCGGCCGAATTCCTCGTTGAGCGGGGCGCCGCCTACCAGCACGATGTAGTCGTCGCGCTTGCCCTCGGCGATCATCGTGTCGATCACCACCTTCATGTAGGGCATCGTGGTGGTCAGCAGGGCCGACATGCCGAGGATGTCGGGCTGTTCGGCTTCGAGCGCGGCGAGGTAGTTCTCGACCGGGTTGTTGATGCCGATATCGACGACCTCGAACCCTGCGCCCTCCATCATCATCGACACCAGGTTCTTGCCGATGTCGTGGATGTCGCCCTTGACCGTGCCGATCACCATCTTGCCGACGCGCGGCGCGCCGGTCTCGGCGAGAAGCGGCTTGAGGATGAACATGCCGCCCTTCATCGCGTTGGCCGCCAGCAGCACCTCGGGCACAAAAAGGATGCCGTCGCGGAAATCCTTGCCGACGATGGTCATGCCGCCGACCAGCGCCTCGGTCAGGATGCGGTAGGGCTGCCAGCCGCGTTCCAGCAGGATATTGACGCTTTCCTCGATCTCGTCGCGAAGGCCGTCATAGAGGTCGTCGAACATCTGCTGGACAAGCTCTTCGTCGTCCAGGTCCGCGAGGATGAGGTCGTCTTCTTGGTCCGGCATCTGGGATCACCTTGCCTGAAATACGTCACCGGCGCACATGCGCCGTTCCCGAGATGTCGCGTATCGCGGCGGGCGTCACTTTGCGAATTGCGACGCGCACTCGGCCGCGACCGACCTGTCGGTACGGATTCGTACGCATGTGGCAGAAATGTCGGCGTGGGTGGCGCGCCTAGCGCGACAGCGCGTCGAGGACGCGCGCCCAGCTGCGGATGCCCTTGTGAAAGCTTTCCACGTCGTATTTCTCGTTCGGGGAATGGATCGCGTCGTCGTCCTGCGCGAAGCCGATCAGCATCGCGTCCATCCCGAGGATCTGCTTGAAATAACCCGCGATCGGGATCGAGCCGCCCATGCCGGCGAACACCGCCTCGCGGTTCCATTCCTCGGTCAGCGCCTGCCTTGCGGCCTCGAATTCGGGGCGGTCGGTGTTCATCACCGCCGCCGGCGAGCCGTCGAGATCCTGGTTCCAGGTCACGGTCGCGTCGGGCGACAGCCGGTCCTCGACATGGCGGCGGATCCTTTTGCGCAGGGCGTCGGGATCCATGTCGCCCACCAGCCGGCAGGTCAGCTTGCAATGCGCCTCGGCCGGGATCACGGTCTTGGTGCCGGCGCCCTGGTAGCCGCCCCAGAGGCCGTTGATTTCCAGCGTCGGGCGGGCCCATTGCTGCGCCAGCGTGGAATAGCCCGCCTCGCCATGCGGCTGCGTCATGCCCACCGAGGTCAGATACGCGTCCTCGTCGAAGCCGCAGTTCTCCCATTGCCTGAGCTGCTCGGCGGGGACCTCGTGGACGCCGTCGTAGAAGCCCTCGACCGCGACGCGGCCCTCGTCGTCGTGGAACGAGGCGATGATGCGCGCGATCTCGCGCAGCGGGTTGAGCGCGGGGCCGCCATAGCTGCCCGAATGCAGGTCGATGCGGGGCCCGTGCAGCGTGAACTCGTCCTTCAGCATGCCGCGCAGTTGCGAGGCGATCGACGGCACGCCCGGCGCCACCATCGAGGTGTCGCAGATCAGCGCGATATCGGCGTCGAGTTCCTCGGCATTGTCGCGCATGAACGGGATCAGCGAGGGCGAGCCGGATTCCTCTTCGCCTTCGAAGAAGAAGGTGATGCGGCAGGGCAGGTGGCCGTGGACCTCGACATAAGCGCGACAGGCCTCGACGAAGGTCATCAGCTGCCCCTTGTCGTCCGAAGCGCCGCGCGCGCGGATCACCCGGCCGGTGTCGGTGTCCTGGATCTCTGGCGCGAAGGGATCGGTGTCCCAAAGATCCAGCGGATCGACGGGCTGCACGTCGTAATGGCCGTAGAAGAGCAGGTGCGGGGCGTCGGCGCCGCCCGGCCCCTCGACATGGCCCACGACCATCGGATGGCCGGGCGTGGCGCGTTTTTCCGCCGTCACGCCAAGGCTGCGCAGATCCGCGACGAGCCAATCCGCCGCAGCCTCGCACTGTTGCTTGTAGGCCGGATCGGTCGAGATCGAGGGGATCCGCAGCAGCTCCGTCAGGCGGTCGAGGGCTGCGGGCAGCGACGCGTCGATTCGGGCGAGTACGGGGTCAAGGGACATGGCAAGCCTTCGCGGTTGGCGATACGGTTCGCGCGTGAGGGTATCAGGACGGCGGGCACTGTCCAGCGCCTTGATGCCGCGCGGTATTGACCGAGGTCAAGGTGGCGCGGGGTGGCAATTTGTACCTGTTGTCTGGACAGCATGCGCCATATATGCATGCTGAAAACGGAATAAGTGGCGTGATGCGCCGGAACGGCCCTCGAATGCGGGTAAAAACCGTCACCGAGGGGGAACTGAAGAAGGACCTGCCAGTGGATTACGCGGCCAAGCTGGATCAAGCGATCGACCGTCTGCACGAGGAAGGGCGCTACCGCACCTTCATCGATATCGAGCGGCGTCAGGGACATTTCCCGCATGCCGTCTGGCGCAAGCCCGACGGGAACGAGGCGCCGATCACGGTCTGGTGCGGCAACGACTACCTCGGGATGGGGCAGCACCCGGTGGTGCTGGAGGCGATGCACGAGGCGATCGATGCGGCCGGTGCGGGATCGGGCGGCACGCGCAACATCTCGGGCACCACCGTCTACCACAAGCGGCTGGAGGCCGAGCTGGCGGATCTGCATGGCAAGGAGGCGGCGCTGCTGTTCACCTCGGCCTATATCGCCAATGACGCGACGCTCAGCACGCTGCCGCGGCTGTTTCCCGGGCTGATCATCTATTCGGACGCACTGAACCATTCCAGCATGATCGAGGGCGTGCGCCGCAATGGCGGGGCCAAGCGGATCTTTCGGCACAACGACGTGGCGCATCTGCGCGAGCTGATGGAAGCCGACGATCCGGACGTGCCCAAGCTGATCGCGTTCGAGAGCGTCTATTCGATGGATGGCGATTTCGGGCCGATCGAGGCGATCTGCGATCTCGCCGACGAGTTCGGCGCGCTGACCTATATCGACGAGGTGCACGCGGTCGGCATGTACGGGCCGCGCGGCGCCGGTGTGGCCGAGCGTGACCGCCTGATGCACCGGCTGGACATCATCAACGGCACGCTGGCCAAGGCGTATGGCGTGATGGGCGGCTACATCGCGGCGTCGACGCGGATGTGCGACGCGATCCGCTCCTATGCGCCGGGCTTCATCTTCACCACCTCGCTGCCGCCGGCGGTCGCGGCGGGGGCGGCGGCATCGGTCGCGCATCTCAAGCACGACCACGCCCTGCGCGAGCAGCACCAGACGCAGGCGAAGATCCTCAAGACCCGGCTGAAGGGCATGGGCCTGCCGCTGATCGATCATGGCAGCCATATCGTGCCGGTGATCGTCGGCGACCCGGTGCATACCAAGGTGATCAGCGACATGCTGCTGGAAGGCTACGGGATCTACGTGCAGCCGATCAACTATCCGACCGTGCCGCGCGGCACCGAGCGGCTGCGCTTCACCCCGTCGCCGGTGCACGGGCCGCGCGAGATGGACGGCCTTGTGCGGGCGATGGACGAGTTGTGGTCGCACTGTGCGCTGAACCGTGCCGAGCTGGCCGGTTAACCATTCTGCTCGTGCATTGCCATTTCGGTTGTGTTAATCCTTCCTCAATAACATGGGGTGAGACTTGACCACGGTCGAGCGGAATCACCGGATACGCAAGAGGCACAGAGCGCATGGTTGGGCGGCGATTTTCCCGCGATGTGGAGGGCGACGACCCCGATATTCGCGGCTTTGACGCGTTCGATCTGCGTCTTGGCGATCTCATGCGCGGCGAGCGCGCGACCTTGGGGAAATCACTGCTGGATGTCGAGCGGGAACTGAGGATCCGCGCGAATTACGTCGCCGCGATCGAGAATGCCGATCCGTCTGTCTTCGACACGCCGGGCTTCATCCCCGGCTACGTGCGATCCTATGCGCGGTATCTCGGGATGGATCCCGACACCGCCTTCGCCACGTTCTGCACGGAATCGGGCTTTTCCATCGCGCATGGCATGTCGGCCGAGGCCTCGTCGATCCGCAAGCCCGAGACCGCCAAGCCGCGCAAGGGGTCCGGAAAGGGCGTGGCGCGCGATCCGCTGATTTCGCCCAACACGCCGTTCCTGCCCGCCAACGAAGGATTCATGGCGCGGATAGAGCCGGGCGCGATCGGGTCGGGCCTGGTGCTGGTCGCGCTGATCGCCGCCATCGGCTATGGCGGCTGGAGCGTTCTGAAACAGGTCCAGCAGGTGCAGTTGTCGCCGGTCGAGAACACGCCGCTGGTGCTTGCCGATCTCGATCCGCTGAGCGGCGCTGCCCCGCGCGAGGAGGCCGACCCGGACGAGGGGGACGCGGTCGGCGTGTTCCGGCCGCCGCGCGAGGAACGGATGAGCCGGCTTTACCGGCCCAAGGCGCTGGACGTGCCGGTGATGGTCGCGCGCGACGGCCCGATCTCGACCCTCGACCCGCGCGAGGTGGGCACGCTGTCGCCCGCCAATGCCGTGAGGGAGAGCGACCGCAGCATCGAGATGGCGCTGCGAGAGGCGCACCGCCCGGATGCGGCCTTCGGCGCGGGCGTCATGTCGAGAACGGCGGCGGAAACCGACGCGCCCGAGACTCCGCAGGTCCTGGCCGACGCACCCGAAACGCTGCAGGTGGTCGCTGTGCGCCCCGCCTGGGTGCGGGTGCGCGACGCCTCGGGCACGGTGGTCTTCGAGGGCATCATGAATGCCGGCGACACCTATGACGTGCCCGCCACCGAGGAACCGCCGAGCATCCGCATCGGCGCGTCGGGGGCGGTCTATTTCGCCGTCGACGGCCAGCATTACGGCCCCGCGGGCGCGCGCGGCGCGGTGACCTCGAACCTTGCGCTCGCCGCCGGGCCGCTGACCGAGCGTTACGCGGTCGCCGATATCGAGGCCGATGGCGATCTCATGCAATATGTCGCCGAGCTGGAGACCCCGCGGAACTGACCGGCCTCGCGGTGATTGCCCCGATGGCATCCGCGTATTACCTTGACGGTGACAATCCACCTCGGACCGGATGGGACAAACGCGATGTCGCTCAATCATATTCGCCCGTGGCGCAACATCGAGCGCCGCAAGAGCCGCCAGATCATGGTCGGCAACGTGCCGGTGGGCGGCGATGCGCCGATCTCGGTGCAGACCATGACCAACACGCTGACCACCGATGTCGCGGGAACCATAGCCCAGATTCAGGCCGCGGCCGAGGCCGGCGCGGATATCGTGCGCGTCTCGGTGCCCGACGAGCCATCCTCGCGGGCCCTGAAACAGATTGTCGCCGAAAGTCCGGTGCCGATCGTCGCCGACATCCATTTCCACTACAAGCGCGGCATCGAGGCCGCCGAGGCGGGCGCCGCCTGTCTGCGCATCAACCCCGGCAATATCGGTGATGAGCGCCGCGTGCGCGAGGTGATCGCGGCGGCGCGCGATCACGGCTGCTCGATGCGGATCGGGGTCAATGCTGGCAGTCTCGAGCGGCACCTGCTGGAAAAATACGCCGAGCCCTGCCCCGCCGCGATGGTGGAATCGGGGCTGGAGCATATCCGCATCCTCGAGGATAACGACTTTTTCGACTTCAAGATCAGCGTGAAGGCCTCGGACGTGTTCATGGCCGCCGCCGCCTATCAGCAACTGGCCGACGCCACCGACGCGCCGCTGCATCTGGGCATCACCGAGGCCGGTGGCCTGACTTCGGGCACGATCAAGAGCGCGATCGGCCTTGGCAACCTTCTGTGGGCCGGCATTGGCGACACCATCCGTGTCAGCCTGAGCGCCGACCCGGTCGAGGAGGTCAAGGTTGGCTTCGAGATCCTGAAAAGCCTCGGCCTGCGGCATCGCGGGGTCAACATCATCTCGTGCCCGTCCTGCGCGCGGCAGGGTTTCGACGTGATCAAGACCGTCGAGATCCTCGAAGAGCGACTGGACCACATCAAGACCCCGATGAGCCTGTCGATCATCGGCTGCGTGGTGAACGGCCCGGGCGAGGCGCTGATGACCGATGTCGGCTTTACCGGCGGCGGCGCGGGCAATGGCATGGTGTACCTTGCCGGCGCGCAAAGCCACCGCATGGACAATGACCGGATGATCGACCACATCGTCGAGCAGGTCGAGAAACGCGCCGCCGAGATCGAGGCCGGAGAGGTCACGCAGGCGGCGGAATAGCCGCCGCCGCGCGCCGGAAGGTTAAGAAAACGTAACCACACCAGTCGCTTGGCGGACGGCGCGATTTGACTCAGCGTACGGTCTCGCGTATAGGTTGTGACATGCTGGACGAGATGGGCACGCGGCCCCGGGGGTGACCCCGGTGGCCGCTTTTTCATGTCGGCACGGCGGAGGGCCCCTCGATAGAAAAGAGAATCGCATGAGGCACGAGCACGCATGGTTCTGATCACCCCGGATGAAAGGCCCACGGGCCTGACGACCTCCATCAACGCGCTGGAACGCCAGCTGGCGGATATGCGCGGCGAGTTGGAGGATCTCTATCTCAAGATCAAGGCCGGGGACCTGGACGAGCTGAAGAACGCAATTAAGGCCACCGCCGAGATCCGGCAATGGCTGAAGATCGCAATAGAAGCGGAGGCGCAACTTGACAAACGCAGACAACAAGAGCGTGGCATTGCCCACGGATATGCCATCGATTTCGACCATGCCCGGTCTGAGATCGGGTGCCGCATGGATCGTCTCAGAAGGGCAAGCTGTGCAGGACGCCTTCCTCGATGCCCTAAGTGACGGGGAATTGCTGGCGCTGCCCTATGTCTTCGATTTCTGGGCGCTGGATCACCAGCTGCCGCCCGACGGCGACTGGCGCACCTGGATCGTGATGGGTGGACGCGGCGCGGGCAAGACGCGCGCCGGGGCCGAATGGGTGCGCGCGCAGATCGAGGGGTCGCGCCCCCTCGACGAGGGGCGCTGCACGCGGCTGGCGCTGGTGGGCGAGACCATCGACCAGGTGCGCGACGTGATGATCTTCGGCGAAAGCGGGATCATGGCGTGTTCGCCGCCCGACCGGCGCCCCGAATGGCAGGCCACGCGCAAGCGGCTGGTCTGGCCCAACGGCGCCACCGCGCAGGCGTTTTCCGCGCATGACCCCGAGGGGCTGCGCGGGCCGCAATTCGACGGCGCCTGGGTGGACGAGCTGGCCAAGTGGAAGAAGGCGCGCGAGACGTGGGACATGCTGCAATTCGGCTTGCGGCTGGGCGACGACCCGCGGGTCTGCGTGACCACCACGCCGCGCAACGTCGGCGTGCTGAAGGACGTGCTGGCCGCCGACAGCACGGTGGTCACCAGCGCGCCGACCGAGGCCAACGCCGCGTTTCTCGCCGAGAGTTTCCTCGACGAGGTGCGCGCGCGCTACGCCGGCACGCGGCTGGGCCGGCAGGAACTGGACGGCGTTCTGGTGGATGCCGCCGAGGACGCGCTCTGGACGCCTGCGATGCTGAACGCGTGCCGGCTGGACGCGGTGCCCGATCTCGACCGTGTGGTGGTGGCCGTCGATCCGCCGGTCACCGGCCATGCCGGGTCGGACCAGTGCGGGATCGTGGTGGTGGGCGCGGTCACGCAAGGGCCTGTACAGGACTGGCGCGCCTATGTTCTGGCCGATGCCAGCGTCAGCGCCGCGAGCCCGGCGTCCTGGGCCAAGGCGGCGATCCGCGCGATGGAGCAGTGGGGCGCCGAGCGGCTGGTCGCCGAGGTCAACCAGGGTGGCGACATGGTGGAACAGGTGATCCGCCAGATCGATCCTCTGGTGCCGTTCAAGGCGGTGCATGCGGGCCGCGCCAAGGGCGCGCGGGCCGAGCCGGTGGCGGCGCTTTACGAGCAGGGGCGCGTGCATCATGCGCGCGGCCTGTCCGAACTGGAGGACCAGATGTGCGCGATGACCGCGCGCGGCTTCGAGGGGCGTGGCAGCCCCGACCGTGTCGATGCCCTTGTCTGGGCGCTGACCGACCTGATCGTCGTGCCCTCGGCCAAGTGGCGGCGCCCGAGCGTGCGAGCGGTGTGAGGCGGTGACGGGATGCGCCGGCGTGGCGCATCCCGAAGCGTATCAGGCGAGATGCGTCTCGACGACCGAGGACCTCTCCAGCGTGCGGTGGACGGGGCATTTGTCGGCGATCTCCAGCAGCCTTTGCCGCTGGTCGTCGTCGAGATCGCCGGTCAGGCGGACGCTGCGGGTGAATTTGTCGGCCTTGGCCTCGGCCCGGCTGGCGGCGTCCTGCGCGTGCACCTTGTCATGGGTGACATCGACGCTGACATGCTCCAGCGGCCAGCCCTTGCGCCGCGCGTACATCCGGATCGTCATCGAGGTGCAGGCGCCCAGACCGGCGGCGAGGAACCCGTAGGGCGACATGCCGCGATCGGTGCCGCCATAGGCCGCGGGCTCGTCGGCCAGCACGTGGTGGCCCGGCCCCGCGTTGACGTCCTGCAGGAAGCCGTCCGCGTCGGCCTCTGACACGCGGACCACGCCTTCGGGGGCGCCCGGCGGCGGGGCAGGGGCCGCGAGGTCGAGATAGCGTGTCGCCCAGGCGGCGATGACCTGCGCCGCGTATTCGGCATCGTCCGGGTCGGTGATCAGGTGGTCGGCCTCGTCGAGGGTGACGAAGCTTTTCGGGTGTTTGGCGGCCTTGAATATTGCGGCCGCGTTGTCGATGCCCACGACCGCGTCGCGCGGGGCGTGCATCACCAGAAGCGCGCGACCCAGATGCTCGATCTTGTCTTCCAGCGCCTCGGCGCGGACATCCTCGACGAAGCCGCGCCCGATCCGGATGGGGCGTCCGCCGAGCGTGACCTCGGCCGCACCGTCTGCCTCGATCCGGTCCATCGCGCCGGCGAAATTGTGCAGGACATGGCCGGGATCGAAGGGGGCTGCGAGGGTCGCCACCGCCCGGACGCTGTCGATGCCGCCCGCCGCCGCCAGCACCGCAGCCCCGCCGAGGCTGTGCCCGATCAGCAGCCCGGGGGCCATGCCGCGCGCCGCGAGCGCCTCTGCGGCCAGCTCCAGGTCGCGGATATTGGTTGTGAACGAGGTGTTCTCGAACTCGCCTTCCGAATGACCGAGCCCGGTGAAATCGAAGCGCAGCACGGCGAATCCCGCGCCCGCCAGCCGTGCCGAGATGCGCCTTGCTGCGGGGATATCCTTGGAACAGGTGAAACAATGCGCGAAAAGCGCTGTAGCGAGATGCGGCCCGTCGGGCAGGTCGAGCCGGGCTGTCAGCGTGTCGCCGGAATGGCCGGTGAAGGTCAGGCGTTCGGTCGGCATGGCGGATCCTTGCGATTGGTCGGGACATGCGCAAGGTAGCCAGACCGACGCCGCCCGACCAGACCCGACGCGCCCGCGTCACGCGAAGGTGAGGTCTTGCCGGGACGCCGGGGGATGTCCCGCGCGGCGCGTCGATCTGCGCCGTCGCCGCTATCGTGTACCGGGACATGGCCCAATCGCGCCGGACCCCGATCCACCGGATGCCGGGGATGGACCTCGCGGGGCGTTGGGGGTGACGCGACGGGCACAGGGCCCTTGCGCGGGCCGGTCGGCTTGGCTAGGAGCAGGCCACGGGTGATTAGCTCAGTTGGTAGAGCGCTTCGTTTACACCGAAGATGTCGGGAGTTCGAGTCTCTCATCACCCACCATCCGGTTTCTTCGTGACTTTTCAACACCTTATGCCTTGAGTTAAGAGGTGCTGAGGTATGTGCTACACATACTGTGACTATAATGTGTCCTTGGCCTCAGTGTGTGTGTTCTTCCTCGGCTGGTCCAGTTTCCAGATACGAATGAACAGCCCATAGGCCGCTGCCGTCATCAGCACGTAGAGGATGAAGGTGCCTGTAGCTGCGTAAGCTTCGATTTGAATGTCATTCGTGAGCATGAACCAAAGCCCACCAAGCCCTCTCAGACCCACCAGTAGCGGGATGATCGTCAGTCGGCGTTGTTGCACAACTTTGACTGTTGACGATTCACATCGTGAATCCATGCGGTTACACGGGCTGTATGAGCAAGCCATCCCCCGCCCGCTACC
>NZ_JBAPKY010000032.1:0-48419 GCF_037083785.1 Roseovarius sp. D22-M7 | reverse complement strand
TGTGCCAGGTGATGGGCGACGCCTCGATCTGCGGCCTCGGCCAGGCCGCCCCCAACCCCATCCGGCTGGTGATGACGCATTTCGCCGATGAGATCTGAGCGCGGCGCAGGCTTTCATATCCTTTCGATCCGCATTAAGTCACAGGTGATACGCGGATCGGAGGGCGCATGGCGTTTTTCACGAAACTGAAAGAGCGGCTGTTCAAATCCTCGTCGAAGCTTGACGAGGGGCTGGACGAGATCGTCGAGGCGGGCGGCACGCCCGACCCGCAGATCCCCGAACCTGATCCGGCCCCGGACCCCAAGCCCCAACCCGATCCCACCCCCGAGCCGCCGGTCATCCCGCCGAAACCCGACGAGACGCCGCCACCCCCGCCGCAGGAGACCCCGGTCGAGCGCCCCGAAGAGGTGCCGCCTTCGCCCACCGGCGCCACTGCCCCGCCGACACCGCTGGAAATCCCCGACACGCTGCCGGAAACCACGCCGCGCTCCGGGCTGCTGGGGCGCCTTCTGGGCCGGGACGCGCCGCGTACGGTCACCCGCCGCGCGCTCGACGACGACATGCTGGAGCGTCTCGAGGATCTGCTGATCACCGCCGATATGGGGGTCGAGACGGCGATGCGCGTCACCGCCAACATGGCCGAAGGGCGCATGGGCAAGCGCCTGTCCTCGGACGAGATCAAGGCGCTTCTGGCCCGCGAGATCGCGCGCATCATGGACCCCGTCGCGCGTCCCATGCCGCTTTATGCCAAGCGCCCGCAGGTGGTGCTGGTGGTGGGGGTGAACGGATCGGGCAAGACCACGACGATCGGCAAGCTCGCCAGCCAGTTCAAGGCGGCCGGCAAATCGGTGGTGATCGCGGCGGGCGACACGTTTCGCGCCGCCGCCGTGGAACAGTTGCAGATCTGGGGCGACCGCGCGGGCGTGCCGGTGCTGACCGCACCCGAGGGATCGGACCCGGCAAGCCTTGCCTATGACGCCATGACCCGCGCCGAGGCCGATGGCGCGGATCTTCTGATGATCGACACGGCGGGGCGCCTGCAAAACCGCGCCGACCTGATGGAGGAGTTGTCGAAGATCGTCCGCGTGATCCGCAAGAAGGATCCCGACGCGCCGCACAACACGCTGCTGGTGCTCGACGCCACGACGGGGCAGAACGCGCTGAGCCAGGTGGAGATCTTCCAGAAGCTCGCCAATGTCACCGGCCTCGTGATGACCAAGCTGGATGGTACGGCGCGCGGCGGTGTCCTCGTGGCGCTTGCCGACCGGTTCGGCCTGCCCATCCATGCCATCGGCGTGGGCGAGCAGATCGACGATCTCGCCCCGTTCGATCCCGAGGAATTCGCCGCCGCCCTGACCGGGCTGGAGACCGGATGAGCCTGTCCGCAGCACGGCGCGGCACGCATGGCTATCTCTCGACCAGCCGGATCAGGAACAGCACCACCAGCACGATCCCGGTCGCCATCGCCGCCAGCGGCATCTGGCCCGCGCCGCAGGCCAGCCCGATCGCGCCCGCCAGCCACATCGACGCGCCGGTGGTGATGTTGTGCACCACGCCGCCCGACGAGAAGATGATCCCGGCGGCAAGGAAGGCGACGCCTGCCGTCACCGCCTCGATCAGGCGCAGCGGGTCGACGCGCAGCGCCTCCTCGGCGCCGAAGGGCAGGGCCGCGAGTTGCTGGCTGATCAGGATGAACAGGCAGGCCGCCATCGACACCAGCATATGCGTGCGCAGCCCCGCCGGCTTTTCCTTGTATTCCCGCTCTGCGCCGATCAGCGCGCCAAGCGCGAGGGCCGCCACCAGCCGGGTCGCGGCGATGATCGGGGGCACGGCGCTGAAGGTGCCCGAAAGTTCGTCGGTGATCGTGTCCAGCATCCCGGCGCTGAAAACGGACGAAAGCTGCTCTTTGATCGTCTCCCACATCCCGGGGCCCCATATCGTTCCGAACGTCGCGTGATGGCGTGCGTAACACGACAGGCCGCGATGATGCGAGGCCCGCTTTGTGAGTGACTGGCTGATCTCGCTGGAAGGCACCGAAGCGGGGCAGCGCCTGGCGATGATCCTCGCGCTCGCGGCGGCGGTCCTGCACGCCGTGTTCGGCGCGCTGCAGAAGGGCCGGCACGACCCGTGGCTCAGCCGCGGCGCGATCGATGCCAGCTATTCGATGATGGCAGCACCTTTCGCGCTGTTCGTCGTGCCCTGGCCCGAGGTGCATATGTGGCCGATCTTCGCCGGGGCGGTGGTGATCCATGTCGGCTACAAACTGCTGCAGGCGATGGCCTATTCACGCGGCGCCTACACGGTGGTCTACCCTGTGGTGCGCGGCACCGGGCCGCTTTTCGCGGTGATCGGCGCGTGGCTGATCTTCGGCGAACTGTTCACGCCAGTGCAGTGGCTGGGCCTCGCGGTGCTTCTGTCGGGGATCTTCGGGCTGGCCGTCTACAACCTGCGCACCCTGACGCTGGACCGCGAGACGATGCCGCTGGCCCTCGGGCTGGCGGTGGCGACGGGGCTGTTCGTTTCGCTTTACACCACCTATGACGCCTACGGCATCCGCGCCGCCGCCGATCCGTTCACCTTTCTCGCGTGGTTCTTCTTTCTCGACGGGCTCAGCATCCTGCCCATTGCCGGGCTGCGCTACCGGAACATGGCCGCGCGTCCAACACTGGGGCCGCTGGCGCTGCGCGGCGTGTCGGGCGGGCTTGTGGCGTTTTTCTCCTTCGGGTCGGTGATGCTGGCCACGCGGCTCGACAAGGTGGGCGAGGCGGCGGTGCTGCGCGAGACCTCGACGGTCTTCGCGGCGCTCATCGGCTAGCTGGTGCTGAAGGAAACCGTGGGCCCGCGCCGCATCGCGCTGATGGGCTTGATCGCCGCGGGGGCGGTGATAGTTGAATTGGGAAGTTGACGATGCGCAAAGACGACAGGCAAGGCAGGCAAGATGAATGATACCCCGACGCCCGGATGGGTCAAGCCGGTGCTCGAGATCGGCCCCGTGCTGGCCTTCTTCGTGGCATATCTCTGGCTCAAGGATCGCGTCTATACCTTTGGCGGAACCGAGTATGACGGCTTCATCGTCGTCACCGCCGGATTCGTGCCGGTGTTCCTGATCTCCATGGCGGTGCTGTGGCGGGTCACCGGCCACCTGTCGCGCATGCAGGCGGTGACGGCGGCGCTGATCGTGGTCTTCGGCGGGCTGTCGGTGTGGTTCAACGATCCCGCGTTCTTCAAGATGAAGCCGACGATCATCTACCTTCTGTTCGGCGGCATCCTCGGGGTCGGTTTGCTGCGCGGGCGTTCCTATCTGCAATTCGTGATGGACGGGGTGATCCCGATCACCGATTTGGGCTGGATGACGCTGACCCGCCGGCTGATGCTGTTCTTCTTCGGGCTGGCGGTCCTGAACGAGGCGATCTGGCGCACGCAGACCGAGGAGGTCTGGGTCTATTTCAAGACCTTTGGGCTGACCGCGGCGATCTTCGTGTTCTTCATCTCGCAGGGCGCGCTGTTTCGCGACCACTCGACAGAGAAGGACGACGACGCGGCGTGAAAGGGGGCAACCTGCCGCGGGTGTTGGTTTTGATATCTTGCGAGGGTTCTCAGGTTCGCCTTGCGCGGAAACACGGCCGAAGGCCGCCGCGCATCGCCGGGCCGCCCCCCGGCACGGCGATTTGGCTGCCATGCGCGCGACGCAATGATGTCACGCGGACTTGGCTGACATAAAACAACGCAACGGCCCTGTTGGATCGCCGCACCGCGGCCCGCCGATACGCGGCTCGGCTCTCGCCAGAATGTTGGACACAAGGAAATTGCGGCCGCGTGCGATACCCATCACGGCCACACCTGTTCTCACAACAGCGATTTCACCTTATCGGCCACGGCCTCGGGGGTGATGCCGAACTGCTCGAAAAGCACATCCGCCGGCGCCGACGCGCCGAAATCGTGCATCCCGACAAAGCCGCCCTTTTCGCGGCGGCCGCGCTCGCCGTAAAGCCAGCGGTCCCAGCCGAAACGGATCGCCGCCTCGACCGCCACGCGGACCGGGCCGGCGGGCAGGACGCGGCGGCGATAGCTGTCCTCCTGCTCCTCGAACAACTCCCAGCAGGGCATCGAGACCACCCGCGTGCCGATTCCGGCCTCCTGCAGCACCTCGCGCGCCGCCATCGCGACCGCGACTTCCGAGCCCGTCGCCAGCAGGATCGCCTGCCGCTTGCCCGTCGCCTCGGCCAGCACGTAGGCGCCCTGCGCGCTGAGGTTGCGGGTCTTGTGCTCGCGCCGCAGCGTGGGCAGGCCCTGCCGGGTCAGCGACAGCACCGACGGTGTCTCTTTCGAATTCAGCGCCAGCTCCCACGCCTCGGCGGTCTCGACCGTGTCGCAGGGGCGGAAGACCCAGGTGTTGGGCGTCGCGCGGCTGATCGCCAGATGCTCGATCGGCTGATGCGTGGGGCCGTCCTCGCCAAGGCCGATGCTGTCATGCGTCATCACGAAGACCGTGGGGATCTTCATCAGCGCCGCCAGCCGCATCGCGGGCCGTGCGTAATCGGTAAAGCACATGAAGGTGCCGCCATAGGGGCGCACCCCGCCATGCAGGATCATGCCGTTCATCGCCGCGGCCATGCCGTGCTCGCGAATGCCGTAATGGATGTAGCGGCCCTTGCGGTTGCCCTCGTCGAAGACCGTCATGTCGCCCGAGCGGGTGTTGTTCGACCCCGACAGGTCCGCGGACCCGCCGATGGTCTCGGGCATGACGGGGTTGACCACCTCGAGCACCATCTCGCTCGACTTGCGGGTGGCCACGTTCGGGGCCTCTTCGCTGACCTGCTTCTTCAGCGCCTTGATCCGCGCCGACAGCTTGGCCGGCACGTCGCGGGCGAAGATCCGCGCAATCTCGGCCTGGCGCTGCGGCGAGGCCTCGGCAAGGCGCGCGCGCCACTCGGCCTGCTCGGCGGCCCCGCGAGCGCCGATGGCCTCCCACGCTGACTTGATCTCGGTGGGGATCACGAAGGGCCCTTGCGTCCAGCCATAGGCCTCTTTCACGGCCGCGTTCTGATCCGGATCGGTCAGCGCGCCATGCCCCTTGGCGGTGTCCTGTGCCGCGTGACCGAGCGCGATATGCGTCTTGCAGGAGATCATCGAGGGTTTGCGCGTGCGCTTGGCCTCTGTCAGCGCCGCGTCGATCGCCGCCGGGTCGTGGCCGTCGATCTCCTGCACATGCCAGCCCGCACCGCGGAACCGCTTGACCTGGTCGGTGCGGTCGGCAAGATCGACGCTGCCATCGATGGTGATGTTGTTGTTGTCCCACAGCGCGATCAGCTTGCCCAGGGATTGCCGCCCGGCCAGCCCGATCGCCTCGTGGCTCACACCCTCCATAAGGCAGCCGTCACCGGCGATCACGTAGGTGTGGTGATCCATCAGTTTCTTGCCGTAACGCGCGCGCAGGCTCTCCTCGGCGATCGCGAAGCCGACAGAATTGGCGAGGCCCTGACCCAAGGGACCGGTGGTCGTCTCGATCCCCGTGGCGTGGCCGTATTCGGGATGGCCCGCGGTGCGCGACCCCCATTGCCGGAAGTCGCGGATCTGCTCGATCGTCATGTCCGCGTAGCCGGTGAGGTGCAGCAGCGCGTAAAGCAGCATCGATCCGTGACCCGCCGACAGGATGAACCGGTCGCGATCCGGCCAGTCGGGGTTGGCCGCGTCGAATTTCAGGTGCTTCTCGAACAGCACGGTCGCCACGTCGGCCATGCCCATGGGCATCCCGGAATGGCCGGATTTGGCGGCGGCGACGGCATCGAGGGCAAGCGCGCGGATCGCGGCGGCCTTCATCCAGTGATCGGGGTCGGCAGAGCGCAGGGCGGCGATATCCACGGGGCGGTTTCCTTCGTAAGTGACGCGTTCGGCATGCTGCATACCAGCCCGACCGCGAAGATCAAGCGCACGCCCGGCCGCGGGCGGCGCGTATCGGCCCGCGGCCGCGCATTTTCAGCCTCATGCGCAAGCCTGCGCGGCTAGGGTTTGCCAAATGCGGCGCGATATGCGATTCGTCGAAGTCATTGATCGAAGACGCGCGAGAGGTCGGACGTGATGAGCGACATAGACGCCCTGCAGGCGCGGATCACCGCGGCGCTGGACCGGATTGCCAAGGGGCTCGAGGCGCGCGCGGACGCGCCGGATCCCGAAGCGGTCCGGGCGCTGGCGCAGCAGTTCGACGAGGCGCAGGCGGCCAATGCCCGGCTTGCCGCAGAGGTCGCCGCCTTGCAGGAGACCGTGCAGGCGCGCGACTCGGCGCTTGCAGCCGCCGAAGAGGCTAGGGGCGAGACGTTGACGCGCCTCGATGCCGATCTGCAGGCGCTGCGCGCGGCCAATCAGCAATTGCGCGACAGCAACCGGGCCCTGCGCGAGGCGCATGCCGCCGGCATTCCCGAGCCGCAGTTGATCGACACCGCCCTGCAGGCCGAGATCGACGGCCTGCGCGCCACCCGCGCCGCCGACCGCGCCGAGGTCGAGGCGGTACTGGCCGAACTGGCCCGCGTGATCGCCGGGGCCGGGACCGCAGACACCACGACGGAGGAGGCCTGATGCCCGAGGTGAAGATCGAGATCGGCGAGCGCAGCTTCGAGGTCGCCTGCAATGCCGGCGAGGAGGACTACCTGCACGCCGCCGCCAAGATGCTCGATGACGAGGCCAAGGTGCTGGCCGCGCAGATCGGCCGCATCCCCGAGACGCGGATGCTGCTGATGGCGGGGCTGATGCTGGCCGACCGGGCCGTCGCGCTTCGCGACAAGCTCGACGCGGCCGAAACGCGGGCGGCGGACGCCGAGGCAGAGCTCGAGCGTTTGCGCAACGCGCCACCGCCGGACCCCGAGCGCGTCGAGGTGCCGGTCGTGCCGCAATCGGTCACCGACACGCTGGCCGAGATCGCCGCGCGCACCGAAGCGCTGGCCGAAACCGTGGACGGGACACGCGCGGGATAGGCGCGGAAAAAGGCCCGACAACAGGTGGGATCGCATGATTAAAACGCTGGCCGTCCTGCTACTCGCGGCCCTCGTGGCGGCGATGGTCTATATCCGCGCGGCGCCGTCGGATCCCGACCGCTGGCACCGGATGCCCGAAAGTGTCTCGGACCGCGATCTCGAAGGCGGTGCGATGCGGCGGGTCGAGGGGGAGATTGCGGCGCTCGACGCGATCATCCGCGACACGCCCCGCACGCGGGTGCTGGCCGGCAGCGTCGAGGCGGGCATGATCACCTACATCACCCGCAGCCGCGTGTTCGGCTTTCCCGACTACACCACGGTGCGCCAGGACGGCGAGATGCTGGAGATCTTCGGGCGGGCGCGCTTCGGCAAGTCAGATCTGGGCGTCAACGCCGCCCGCATCGACGGCTGGCTGGGGCAAGTTCAGGCTCGATGACAGGCAGCCATCCGACACCTTGCGCCACATCGGGTTGTTGAGCGACATCTGGCACTGCGCCATGAACATCTTTCCGTCCACCTGCAGGCAGATCGTCTCGCCCATCTCGACGCGGTCGCCGTTGCGATCGGTGCAATAGCATTCGGTCGTCTTGCCGCCGGTCGTGCTGTCCGACAGCGCCGGGGTCGCAGCAAGCAGAAGGGGCAGGATTAGCTTCATGCGCAAGGTTTAGCACAGCCCGCCGCACTTGACCAAGGCACTTGAATGGGACAGACGATCATCGTCATGGTGCCACTGGAAAAACTTCACGAGATCACGCAACGCTTCGAATATATCGAGGCGCGCATGACCGAAGGTGGCGGCGACATCGCCCAGCTCGGGCGCGAATATGCCGAACTGCGCCCCGTGGTCGAGGAAATCCGCGCCTACCGCCAAACTCTTGCCGATATCGAGGCGGCGCGCGCCATGCTCGACGACCCCGAGATGCGCGACCTGGCCCGCGCCGAGATCGACGCGCTAGAGGCCCGGCTGCCGGAAATGGAGGAGACCTTGCGCCGCGCGCTGCTGCCCCGCGACGCCGCCGATGCGCGCCCCGCGATCCTCGAGATCCGGCCCGGGACGGGCGGCGAGGAGGCGGCGCTGTTCGCCGCCGACCTGATGCGCATGTACCAGCGCCACGCCGAGGCGCATGGCTGGTCCTTCGAGGTGATCGAGGAACAGCACAGCGAGTTGGGCGGCCTGCGCGAACTCGTGGCGCGCGTGGGCGGGCAGGGGGTGTTCGCCCGGTTGAAATACGAATCCGGCGTGCACCGCGTGCAGCGCGTCCCCGAGACCGAAAGCGGCGGCCGCATCCACACCTCGGCGGCGACCGTCGCGGTCCTGCCAGAGGCAAAGGATGTCGATATCCAGATCGACCCGGGCGACCTGCGCATCGACACGATGCGCGCCTCGGGCTCGGGCGGGCAGCATGTCAACACCACCGATTCAGCGGTGCGCATCACGCATCTGCCGACGGGTCTGGTCGTCACCAGCAGCCAGAAATCGCAGCACCGCAACCGCGAGATCGCGCTCGACGTGCTGAAATCGCGGCTGTTCGACATGGAGCGCCAGCGGATGGACAGCGAACGCTCGGCGTCACGCGCGGCAATGATCGGCAGCGGCGACCGCTCCGAGCGGATCCGCACCTACAACTTCCCGCAGGGCCGCGTGACCGATCACCGCATCAACCTGACGCTCTACAAGCTCGACCAGGTGATGCAGGGCGATCTCGACGAGGTGATCGACGCGCTGACCGCCGACGCGCAGGCCAGCCTGCTGGCCGAGATGTCGTGACCGCACGCGACGTGCTTGTCGTCGCCACGAACCGGCTTGCGGCGGTGGGGATCGAAGGTGCCGGCGGGGACGCCCGCGCGCTGCTTGCCGCGGCGATGGACGTGCCGCGCGACCGGCTGACTCTGCACCTGGGCGACACGCTCGACCCCGCCGCAGGGGCACGGTTCTGCGCCATGATCGACCGCCGCGCCGCGTATGAACCCGTGGCGAAGATCCTCGGGCAGCGCGCCTTCTGGGGGCGGATGTTCGAGGTGACGGCGGACGTCCTCGATCCGCGCCCGGAAACCGAATGCCTGATCGCCGCAGCCCTCGACGGCCCCGCGCCCGCGCGCCTTCTCGATCTCGGGACCGGCAGCGGGATCATCGCGGTGACGCTGCTCGCGGAATGGCCCGACGCCCAAGGCGTGGCCAGCGATACCAGCGCGGCGGCCCTCGAGGTCGCGGGGCGCAACGCGGCGCGGCACGGCGTGGCGCCGCGACTCGATCTGCGGCGCGCGGACTGGCTCGAAGGAATCGAAGGACAGTTCGACCTGATCGCGTCGAACCCGCCCTACATCACGGCCGCCGAGATGGCGGGGCTGGCCCCAGAGGTGCGCCTGCACGACCCGCCCGCAGCGCTCGGCGATGGCGCGGACGGGTTGACCGCCTGCCGCGCCATCGCCGCCGGCGCGGGCGCGCATCTGCGTCCCGGCGGGCGGATCCTGCTGGAGATTGGGCCGACGCAGGGCGCCGCGGCAAGCGCGCTTCTGAGCGCGGCAGGGTTCACTTGCCTCCGAATCCTGCCCGATTTCGACGGCCGCGACCGGGTCGTCTGCGGTATCCGGGGCGAAGAATCCGGGGTGACCGCGCCAAAATCCGCGCCGAACGGATAAAATTGCCGGTTTACCCTTGTGCGGCGCGGTCTGGCATGTTTAGTCACAAGCATCGGGTCGCGGATATGCCATAAAGGCGTTCCCCCGGATGCCAAGCCAACACATGTCAGATCTGACATATTGAGACGCCTTATAGCGTCAGTCGGGTCAAGCGACGCACAGACCACCAAGGCTGGACTGCAAAAAAAATGAGATCATCCAAGTCACGTTCGCGCAACAAGCCGAACCGCAACCGCCCGGTCGGGAATACCGTCAACCGGGTCTTCGACAGCTCGGGCCCCGAGGGCAAGGTGCGCGGCACGCCGCAGCAGATCATCGAGAAATACAACCAGCTCGCACGCGACGCGCAGCTTTCGGGCGACCGGGTCGCGACCGAGAACTTCCAGCAGCACGCCGAGCATTACCTGCGTCTGCTTGGCGAGGCGCAGCGCGAACAGGACCAGCGCCGCGACGAGCAGGAGCGCCAGAACCGCGACCGCCAGGCCGAGCGAGACCGATCCGAGCGCCAACCCAACCGCGAGCAGGACAAGAACGATGCCACCCGCAGCGAGGCCGATCGCGGCGAGTCCGACCGTGTCGACGATCCCGCGCAGGCCGCGCAGCCCGATGTGCTGGATGCCGGCAACACCGCCGGCTCGGAAAGCGGGCTTGTCGAGACACCCGAGGCGCAGGACACCCCGCAGCCGTCGGCGCCGCCCAAGCGGGCGCGCAAGCCCCGGGCGCGCAAGCCGGCCCAGCCCAAGGGCGATCAGGATCAGGGCTCCGGGGACGACGGCAAGGATTCGGCCTCCGACAGCGGGCCGACCAAGGCCACCGGCTGACGGCGTGCGCGCCGGATCGCAGGCCGCGCGCCGCCCAATGCTCGTCGCGGGCCGGGATGTCCGGATCATGAGTATTTGAAGAAAGATGAAGCCGCAGGTGGATGACCGGTCGTCGCCGTCCTTCATCCGCCACCTGTCTGAAAAGAGCCGATGCCCACCGACCGCCCGCAACCCGCCTTCGTGCTCGTGCGCCCGCAGATGGGCGAGAACATCGGCGCGGCCGCACGGGCGATGTGGAATTTCGGGCTCGACCGGATGCGTGTCGTGGCGCCCCGCGACGGCTGGCCCAATCCCAAGGCCGCCGCGATGGCGAGCGGCGCGGGCCGGCTTCTGGACGAGGCGCGGATCATGGCCGACACCGCCGAGGCCGTCGCCGATTGTTCCTTCGTCTTCGCCACGACCGCGCGCGCCCGCGACCTGACCAAGCCCGTCCTCAGCCCCGAACGCGCGATGGCGATGGCCGCCGAGCGTATGGCGGCGGGCGAGAAGGTGGCGGTGCTTTTCGGCCCCGAACGCGCGGGGCTGGCGAACGACGACATCGCCCGGGCCAACGCAATCATCAACGTGCCGGTGAACCCGGATTTCGCGTCGCTCAACTTGGCGCAATGCGTGCTTTTGACGGGGTATGAATGGCAGCGCGCCGCGGGCGACGTCGTGCATGAACGCTTTGAGACCGCGCGCACCGGCTGGGCCACCCAGGTCGAGGTCGAGGCGCTGGCGGCGCATTACGAAACCCGGCTCGACGAGGCGGGGTTCTTCTTTCCCGATCACAAGGCCGCGCCGATGAAGATCACCCTGCGCAACCTCTGGAGCCGCCTTCCCCTGACCCGTGCCGACGTGCAAATGCTGCACGGCGTGTTGCGGCAGATGGTCCGCTGGAAGGAGCGTGGTTGAAGCCCGCGCGCGCGCGCCCTAAGCTGTTCCGCGTCGGGGACTGGAAAGGCGGGTCATGAGCCGCAAGCGCAACATTTTCGAGGATGTGGACAACACCGGACGCAACCGCGATTCCGCACCCGCGGGCGGCATGATCGATGCCGGACGGCGCGGCGCGCGGCGCGGCATACGGATCTGGCTTATGGCGCTCTTCGCGCTTGTCGTGGTGATGATCGCCGTGGGCGGGCTGACGCGGCTGACCGATAGCGGGCTGTCGATCACCGAATGGGCGCCGGTCACCGGGGCGCTGCCCCCGATGAACGCCGCCGACTGGCAGTCGGAATTCGAGAAATACCGCCAGATCCCGCAATACCAGCTGCTCAACGAGGGCATGAGCCTGTCCGAGTTCAAGGTGATCTACTGGTGGGAATGGGGCCACCGGCAACTCGGCCGGGTGATCGGCGCTGTCTGGGCGCTCGGCTTTCTGGGCTTTCTTTTGGCGCGGCAGATCCCCACCGGCTGGACCGGGCGGCTGCTGCTTCTGGGCGCACTTGGCGGCACGCAGGGTGCGATCGGCTGGTGGATGGTCGCCTCGGGGCTCACCGGCGACATGATCGCCGTGGCCTCCTACCGGCTGGCCACGCATCTGGGGCTGGCCTTCGTGATCCTCGGGCTGATCGCGTGGTACGTGCTGGCGCTTGGCCGCGAGGAGCGCGAGCTGATGCAGGCCCGCCGCGCGCGCGAGCCGAAGCTGTTCGCGCTGGCGACCGGGCTTGCCGCCGCCGCATTCCTGCAGATCATCCTCGGCGCGTTGGTGGCGGGTATCGATGCCGGGCGCAGCTATACCGAATGGCCGCTGATGGCCGGTGGGTTCCTGCCGCCCACGATGATGGATCTCGAGCCCTGGTGGCGCAACTTCTTCGAGAACCCCGGAACCGTGCAGTTCATCCATCGGGTCGCCGGCTACCTGTTGGTCGTCTTTGCCGTGGTGGTCTGGCTGCGCGCCCGGCGCAGCGCGCATGTACTGACCCGCGGTGCCTTCAACGCGGCCTTCGCGGTGCTGGCCTTGCAGATCGTTCTGGGGATCATGACGGTGATCTACGCCGCACCGTGGTACCTCGCGATCGTGCATCAGTTCCTCGCGGTCGTGCTGTGGGTGCTGATCCTGCGCGCGCGGTTCCTCGCGCGGTACCCGCGCAGCACATCGATCCGGGGGGTCCATGCATGACGGCTTATGGCGATCTGATCACGTCTGAACGCGAGATGCAGGCGCTGGCACAGGTGGCCGGACGGCTTGGCTGGGACCAGGAAACCATGATGCCGCGCGGCGCCGCCGATCAGCGATCCGAGGAATCGGGCGCGATGCAGGCGGTGCTGCACGCACGCCGCACCGAGGCGCGGCGAGGCGATCTGCTGGCCGCCGCCGAGGCCGAGGAAACGGACGCGGTCGCTGTTGCGCAGCTTCGCCACATCCGCCGCGATTTCGACCGCGCGGCGCGGGTGCCCGCCGATCTTGCCGTGGCTCTCGCCCGGCTGACCTGCCGCGCCCAGGGCCAATGGGCCGAGGCGCGCGCAGCCGATGATTACGCGGCCTTCGCGCCGGTGCTGGCCGAGGTGGTGCGCCTCAAGCGCGAAGAGGCCGCGGCGGTGTCGCAGGACGGCGATCTCTACGATGCGCTGATCGACGATTTCGAGCCGGGCATGACCGCGGCAAAGCTCGATACGCTCTTCGCCGAGATGCGGCCGCGCCTTGTCGATCTGCGCGCCCGCGCGCTGGACCGCGATTGGCCCGAGATCGACGCGCATTTCCACACCGACCCGCAACTGCGCCTCGCGCGCGAACTCGCGCGCAATTTCGGCTATGATTTCACCCGCGGGCGGCTCGATCTGGCGGTGCATCCCTTCAGCTCGGGATCCGGCGACGATGTGCGCATCACCACGCGGGTCAGCGAAACCGACCCGTTCAACTGCCTCTATTCCACCGTGCACGAGGTCGGGCATGCCTGTTACGAGCAGGGGATCGACCCCGCCTTCCGCCTGACGCCGCTGGGGCAGGGCGTGTCGATGGGCGTCCATGAAAGCCAGAGCCGCCTCTACGAGAACCAGCTTGGCCGCAGCCGCGCCTTTACCGGCTGGCTGTACCACCGGATGCGCGCCACCTTCGGCGATTTCGGGGTGCGGGATGCCGAGACCTTCCACCGCGCGGTCAACCGCGTGCATCCCGGCCATATCCGCACCGAGGCCGACGAGGTGCAGTACAACCTGCACATCATGCTGCGCTTCGATCTCGAAAAGGCGCTGATCGCGGGCGATCTGGACACCGGCGATCTCGAGGCCGCGTGGAACGACCGGTTCGCCGCCGATTTCGGCTACAATGTCAACCGCGCCTCGAACGGGGTGTTGCAGGACGTTCACTGGTCGGTGGGCCTTTTCGGCTATTTCCCGACCTATGCCCTGGGCAACGTCTATGCGGGATGCCTCTACCGGGCGATGCGCGGGGCGGTGCCGGATCTCGAGGTGAACCTCAGCCGCGGCGACCCCAAGGGGGCGACCGCATGGCTTCAATCGCGCGTGCAGCAGCATGGCGGGCGGTACGAGCCGTCGGACCTGATCGCGCGGGCCTGCGGCGGGGCGACGCCCACGGCGGGGCCGCTTCTGGACTATCTCGAGGAAAAGTTCGCGACGCTCTGACGCGCCCCGCGCGGCGGTCATGCTCCGTCTGCCAAAGGTGAGGAGGAACGATGTTCGACATCCTGTCAGATCGCACCTACCGGCACCTCTTTGCCGCACAGGTCGTCGCCCTTCTGGGCACCGGGCTTGCCACCGTGGCGCTCGGGCTTCTGGCCTATGATCTGGCCGGCGGCGACGCGTCGATGGTGCTCGGCACGGTGTTCACCATAAAGATGGTAGCCTATGTCGGGATCGCGCCGATCGCCGGCGCCTTCGCCGACCGCGTCGACCGCCGCGTGCTGCTGGTCGCGCTGGACGTGGTGCGCGCGGCGGCGGCGCTGTGCCTGCCCTTCGTGACCGAGGTCTGGCAGGTCTATGTCCTCATCGCCCTGCTGCAATCGGCCTCGGCGGCCTTCACCCCGACCTTCCAGGCGACGATCCCCGATGTCCTGCCCGACGAGGCGCGCTATACCCGCGCGCTGTCGCTGTCGCGTCTGGCCTATGATCTGGAAAACATCGCCAGCCCCACGCTCGCCGGGCTGCTACTCGCGGTGATGAGCTACAACACCCTGTTTCTGGGCACGGTCGCGGGCTTTGCCGCCTCGGCCCTGTTGGTGGTTTCGGTCCTGCTGCCCAGCCCAAGCGCATCTGCGCCGCGCAGCATCCTCGACCGCACCACGCGCGGGATCCGCATCTATCTGGCCACGCCGCGCCTGCGCGGGCTGCTAGGGCTGAACATGGCGGTGGCGTCCGCGGGCGCGATCGTGCTGGTCAACTCGGTCGTGCTGGTGCGCGGCGAGCTGGGGCTGGGCGACAGCGCGCTCGCCTGGACCATGGCCAGTTTCGGCGCGGGCAGCATGATCGCGGCGCTGGCCCTGCCACGGGTGCTCGACCGGCTGCCCGACAGGCCGGTGATGATCGCGGGCGCCGCCTCGATGATCGCCGCGCTGCTGGGGATCGCGGGGGCGATCACGCTGGCGGGCCTGACATGGCCGCTGCTGCTGGCCGTGTGGCTGGTGATCGGGCTGGGCTTTTCGATGGTGCTGACACCCTCGGGGCGGCTCTTGCGCCGCTCGGCCCATCCCGAGGACCGCCCCGCGCTTTTCGCGGCGCAATTCGCGCTCAGCCATGCGTGCTGGCTGATCACCTATCCGCTGTCGGGCTGGCTGATGACCGCCTACGGCATCGTGCCGGCGCTGATCGTGCACGCGGGTCTCGCGGCGGCGGGCGGGGCGGCTGCGCTGTGGCTCTGGCCCGCTGGCGATCCACGGGAGGTGGCGCACACGCATAACAACCTGCCGGCCGACCATCCGCATCTGACGGGCGGGCGTCACCATTCGCACCCGATGGTCATAGACGAGGCGCATCCCCGCTGGGGATCGAAGTTCTGAAGCCCGCTCAGGCGCGACGCCGGCGATTGCGGCGTGGGCTTGGCGCGTCGTCGCCGGTGCCGTCGATATCCGACGAGAACGCGCCGAGCGCCTCGGTGATCTGCTCCAGCGTCGGGCGCGGGCTCGCGGGGCGGTCTTCCAGCGCCGCGCGCATCCGGCCCAGATGCTCGGGCATGGTGCCGCAGCAGCCGCCGATGATCGTCGCGCCCGCGTCGCGCGCCAGCACCGCGTAATCGGCCATCAGCTCGGGCGTGCCGTCGTAATGAATGTGCCCGTCGACGAATTTCGGGATCCCGGCATTGCCCTTGGCGATGATCGGCCGTTCGGTGCCTTGGGCCACGAAGCCCAGCACCGTGCGCAACAGGTCCGAGGCACCGACGCCGCAATTGGCGCCGAAGGCCAGCGGCGGGTTGGGCAGCGTTTCCACCATCGCCGCCATGTCCGCCGAGGTCAGGCCCATCATCGTGCGCCCCGCGGTGTCGAAGCTCATCGTGCCGCACCACGGCATGCCGGCCAAGCCGAACGCCTCGGCGGCGGCCGCGTATTCCTCGGAGGAACTGATCGTCTCCAGCCAGAGGACATCCGCGCCGCCCTCCTTCAGGCCCTCGGCCTGCTCGTGAAAGATCTCGACGGCAAGCGCATGCGTCAGCGCGCCCATCGGCGCCATGATCTCGCCGGTCGGGCCGACCGATCCGGCGACCACCACCGTGCGATCCTGCCGGTCGGCCACGTCGCGGCCCAGCTCTGCGGCGATGCGCGACAATTGCCGGGCGCGTTTCTGGGCGCCGTGCAGTTTCAGCCGCGACGCGTTGCCGCCGAAGGAATTGGTCAGGAACAGGTCGCTGCCGGCATCGACGGCGGATTTGTAGAGCTGCGTGATCCGCTCGGGATGGGTGTCGTTCCACATCTCGGGCGCGTCGCCCGATTGCAGCCCCATGTTGAACAGGTTGGTGCCGGTGGCGCCGTCCGCGAGGACCCAGTCGCGGCGGGCCATGAGCCGGGTGAGGGCGTTGGTCATTGGTCTTGGTCCGATGGTTGCGTCCGGGGCATGAGGCGCGCGGGGGTGACGGGCTCAGACCTCCTTGACGATCTGGCCCTTGGCGATCTTCAGAAGCTCGTCCATCTTGGCGCGGATGGTGTCGGCATCGGCGATATCGCCGAGATCGCCGGCCACCTTGCGCACCACGTCCTCGTGCCCGGCCTCCTCGAAATCGGCCTTGACGACCTCGCGGGCATAGGCATCGGCGTCGTCGCCGGTCTTGCCCAGCAGTTCCGCCGCCCACAGGCCCAACAGCTTGTTGCGCCGCGCCTCGGCACGGAATTTCATTTCCTCGTCATGGGCGAACTTGTTCTCGAATGCGCTTTCGCGCTCGTCAAAAGTGCTCATCGGGCCGGTCCCTTCGCAATGCGTTGCAATCACCTTATGGATATGCCGTCTGCGGCGTTGAAGGGCAAGGGGCGGATCCGCATCGACGCCTTGCGACAGTGCGGTCCATGCCCTATGAGACGACATCGGTACAGGGGCGCGCAGTTCCGCCCAGCCCCATCCGCAACGACGGAGGTTTCATGGCGCGGCGCAAGAAAATTTACGAAGGCAAGGCCAAGACCCTTTACGAGGGGCCCGAGCCGGGGACGCTGATCCAGTATTTCAAGGACGACGCCACCGCCTTCAACGCCGAGAAGAAGGCCACCATCGAGGGCAAGGGCGTGCTCAACAACATGCTCTCGGAATATTTCATGACCGGGCTGAACGCGGTCGGCGTGCCCACCCATTTCATCCGCCGCGTCAACATGCGCGAGCAGCTTGTGCGCGCCTGCGAGATCGTGCCGCTGGAAGTGATCGTGCGCAACTACGCCGCCGGGTCGATGGCCACCCGGCTGGGCATAGAGGAGGGCACGCAGCTGCCGCGCCCGATCGTGGAATACTGCCTGAAGGACGACAAGCTGGGCGATCCGCTGGTCACCGAGGAACATATCGCCGCCTTCGGATGGGCCACCAGCCAGGACATGGACGACATCCTCAGCCTCGCGCTGCGGGTCAACGACTTCATGTCGGGGGTGATGTTTGGCGTCGGCATCCGGCTGGTGGATTTCAAGATCGAGGTCGGCCGCGTCTATGATGGCGATTTCCAGCGCCTGATCGTCGCCGACGAGATCAGCCCCGACAGCTGCCGGCTGTGGGACATCGAGACCGGGCAGAAGCTCGACAAGGACGTGTTCCGCCGCGACCTGGGGTCGCTCACCGATGCCTATACCGAGGTCGCCACCCGGCTCGGCGTGATGCCCAAGACCAACGCGCCCGTCACCCGCCCGACGCTGATCAACTGAAAGGGGCCCGCGATGAAGGCACGCGTGCATGTCATGCTGAAGGACGGCGTTCTCGATCCGCAGGGCGAGGCGGTGCGCCACGCGCTCGGCTCGCTCGGGTTCGAGGGGGTCGAGGGCGTCCGGCAGGGCAAGGTCATCGAGATCGACCTCGCCGATACCGATGCCGAGGCGGCCCGCGCGACGGTCACCGAGATGTGCGAAAAGCTGCTCGCAAATACCGTGATCGAAAGCTATTCGGTCGAGCTGGGCTGAGGTCTGGTCACCGCGGGATACGGTCTTGCGCTGAATCAGGGCGCGACGCATCGCCGGGCCGCCCACCGGCACGGCGATTTGGGTGCCGCTGGCGCAATGCGTCCATGTCGTCCGGATAGGGATGGCATAGCGCTCTGCAACGGATCTGTCGCACCGCGGCCCACCTATGCGCGGCTCACCCTCCGCATAGCTTGGTCGCCCTGCTGGCCGTCGAAGAATCGTTCTGTCCGGCGCATCCGGCCCATGATGGACAAGCCCGCCACCGCGCGCTAGACCGTCGCCCGACACCACCAAGAGGCCCTTGCCATGCACGCCGCCATCATCGTCTTTCCCGGCTCCAACTGCGACCGCGACCTCGCCACTGCCTTCGCGAATGCCGGCGCGCGGGTCTCGATGGTCTGGCACAAGGACACGGCGCTGCCCGAGGGCGTCGACATCGTCGGCGTGCCGGGCGGCTTTTCCTACGGCGACTACCTGCGCTGCGGCGCGATCGCCGCCAATTCGCCGATCTGCCGGGCGGTCGTGGCGCATGCCGACAGGGGCGGCTACGTTCTGGGCATCTGCAACGGCTTCCAGATCCTGACCGAGACCGGCGTCCTGCCCGGCGCGATGCTGCGCAATGCCGGGCTGAAATACATCTGCAAACCCGTGGCGCTGACAGTGGACACCGAGGACAGCGCCTTCACCGATGGCTACCGCGCCGGTGACACCATCACCGTGCCGGTGGCGCATCACGACGGCAACTATTTCGCCGACGCCGCTACCCTCGACCGGCTCGAGGCCGAGGACCGCGTCGCCTTCCGCTATGCGCAGAACCCCAACGGCTCGGCGCGCGACATCGCCGGGATCCTGTCGGAAAACCGCCGCGTGCTGGGCATGATGCCGCACCCCGAACGCATGGCCGAGCCGCTGCATGGCGGCAGTGACGGGGCGGCGATGTTCCGCGGCCTCGTGCACGCGCTGGCCCCGGCCGAGCCATGATGCTTGAGGACGGGCGCGTCCCGGCCTAACCTGACGCCATGACGGATCGCACCGACTCCAACGCGCCGCGCGCCCGTGCCATCTCGTGGCGGGCGCGGCTGGTGCTGGTGGTGCTCTTCCTGATCGCGGTGGGGGTCGTGCTGACGACCCACCGGCTGCTGACCGACCGCTTCACCGAAACCACCCGCAACCGCGCCGAGTTGCGGCTGGTCCTCTATTCCGGCAACCTTCTGTCGGAACTTCGGCAGAACGCCATCGTGCCGCAGCTTCTGGCGCGCGACCCGACGCTCATCGCGGCGCTCAACAGCCGGGACTACGCGCAATCCACGCAGCGCCTTCTGTCCTTCGTCGAAGAGATCGGCGCGGCCTCGCTGACGCTCCTGGACATGGAGGGGCGCGCGGTGGCCACGACCGAACGCAACCGCCTCGGCGAAAGCCACAAGCAGGCCCCCTATTTCGTGGATGCGCTGCGGTCGAGTGACACGGTGTTCAAGGTTCTCCAGCAAGACGCCGGATCCTACAATTTCACTTATTCCCGGCGGGTCGAGGGGCAGGGCGAGACCCTCGGCGTGATCGTCGTCGAGGTCGATCTGCGCAAGTACGAACGCGCCTGGGCGGGGATTTCCGACGCGATCATGGTGACCGACAGCGAGGGACGGATCATCCTTGCGACCGAACCGCGCTGGCGCGGCCTGACCGAGGAAGAGGCGCTGGCCCGCGAACCCGCCAGCAGCGCCATCCAGCGCGCCATCCAGGCCACCTCCGACTGGACGGCGCTGCCCGCCGACGCCTATCTCAGCGGCGAGGCGGTGATGCGGGTCGAGGGGCGCGTGGCGTTTCGCGGCTGGCGGATCGCCAGTTTCACCGCCTACGCGGCGGTGCGCGACAAGGTGATCGGCTACCTCGCGCTGGAAATCATGGGGTTCGCCATCCTGCTCGCACTGGCCTTCTACTACCTCAACCGCAAGGCGACGCTGCGGCTGGCGGTCTTCCAGCGCGAATCGGCAGAGCTTCGCGCACTCAACGCGCGCCTGCAGCGGGAAATCGCCGAGCGCCGGCGCGTGCAGGAGAACCTCGCGCAGGCCGAACAGACGCTTCAGCAAAGCTCGAAACTCGCCGTGCTGGGCGAGATGTCGGCGGCCGTCAGCCATGAATTGAACCAGCCGCTCGCGGCGATGAAGACCTATCTGGCCGGCGCCCGCATGCTGATGACGCGCAACCGCCCCGACGAGGCGCTGACCTCGTTTCAGCGCATCGACGACCTGATCGAGCGGATGGGCGCCATCACCCGCCAGCTCAAATCCTACGCGCGCCAGTCCGGCGACGCGTTTTCGCCGGTGAACATGGCCGACGCGGTGGCCTCGGCGCTGACGATGATGGAGCCGCAGCTGCGCAGCCGCCGGATCACCATCACCCGCACCCTGCCAACCGAGCCGGTGATGGTGATGGGCGACCGGGTGCGCGTCGAGCAGGTGATCATCAACCTGCTGCGCAACGCCATCGACGCCATCCAGAACGAACCCCACGGCCGCATCGACGTGCTGCTCGCCGCCGGCGAGACCGCGGTGCTGACGGTGCGCGACAACGGCCACGGGATCGACAATTTCGAGAACCTGTTCGAGCCCTTCTACACCACCAAGGAGCCCGGCGAGGGGGTCGGGTTGGGGCTTGCCATTTCCTCGGGGATCGTCAACGACCTAGGCGGGCGCCTGCTGGCGCGCAATGCCCCGGACGGAGGGGCTGTATTCGAGGTGCAGCTTCCCATATTGCCGGTAGAAACCCGAGCCGCGGAGTGAGACGACATGCCGACCGCCATGAAGATCGCCATCATCGACGACGAGCGCGACATGCGCCAGTCGATCAGCCAGTGGCTGGCGCTTTCGGGCTATGACACCGAAGCCTTCGCCTCGGCCGAGGATGCGCTCAAGACGCTTGGCCCCGAGTATCCCGGGATCGTCGTCACCGACATCAAGATGCCCGGCATGGGCGGCATGGCCTTCCTGAAAAAGCTGATGGGCGCCGACAGTTCGCTGCCGGTGATCATGATCACCGGGCATGGCGACGTGCCGATGGCGGTCGAGGCGATGCGCATCGGCGCCTTCGATTTCCTGGAAAAGCCGTTCGACCCCGACCGCATGACGCAACTGGCCAAGAAGGCGACCAATGCCCGCCGCATGGTGCTTGACGCGCGCGCGCTGCGCCGCGACCTGTCGGATGGCGGCCAGCTGATGAAGAAACTGATCGGCACCTCCGGCGCGATGGAATGCCTGCGCGAGGACATCCTCGATCTCGGACAGGCCGACGGCCACGTGCTGATCGAGGGCGAGACCGGTACCGGCAAGACCCTCGTCGCGCATGCGCTGCATGCCGTGGGTGCGCGCGCGGGCCGCAAGTTCGTCTCGGTCGCCTGTGCGGCACTGGCCGAGGACGCGCTCGCCGCGCGGCTCTTCGGTCCGGTCCCGGCCGAGGAGTCGCGCCTGCCCGCGGTCGAGGAGGCGCGCGGCGGCACGCTGGTGCTGGAAGACATCGACGCGCTGCCCGAGGCCGTGCAGGCGCGCCTTCTGACCTTCGTCAACGACGAGGGCGCGCCGCCCGAAACCCGCGTCATCGCGATTTCCAACATGCAGGACGAGGGCCGCACCTGCGAGGACGCGCTGCGCTCCGACCTGTTCTACCGGCTCGCCAACCTGCGCATCACCGTGCCGCCGCTGCGCCAGCGGGGCGAGGACATCCTGACGCTGTTCTCGTCGTTCAGCGAGCAGTTCGCGGATGATTACGGCTGCGAGGCGCCGCAGATCTCGGCGCAGGAGGCCACGCAGCTTCTGCAGGCGCCGTGGCCCGGCAATGTGCGCCAGCTTTTCAACGTCGCCGAACGCGCGGTGCTGCAGGCGCGGCGCGGATCCGGAACGCTGACCTCGCTGCTGATGTCGGATCACGAGGAGATGCAGCCGGTGATGACCACCGAGGGCAAGCCGCTCAAGGAATATGTCGAGACGTTCGAGCGGATGCTGATCGACAACACCATGCGCCGCCACAAGGGATCGATCGCCGCGGTGATGGACGAACTGTGCCTGCCACGCCGCACGTTGAACGAAAAGATGGCGAAATACGGGCTGCAACGCTCCGACTATATCTGAAACGCGGCCCCGGCGCGGCGCCGCGCGTTTTCGCCATTGTAATTTCCGCCCGCGAGGGATTAGTGTCATATTGTGGCAGTCTAGCGCGCCGATACGCGCCTGCCGGCAGGAATTCGCTGTCTCGTCGCCCTGGCGGACCAACCCCTCCGCGCGCGGCGAAACGGACCGATTGGCTCCTTGCAAGGGACCAGACACAAGCCCGACACCCCAGAACCGGGTTGCGCGGGCGCCGAAATGGCCCCCGATCGGGGCCGCATCTGAATTGGCCCCGTCCGGGGCCGGAGAAGAATAACCGCGATGAACCGCGCGAGACATATCATCGTCACACGGGACAGGGCCTCGGGTCCGCCGTCACGCGCGCCCGTCGCCCCTACCAGACATCTGCCGCAACGCGCGGCCCCCACGGGGGCGCGCGCAGCGCCGCGATGCGAACGGAAAACATGGCCAAGAAAATGCTCATCGATGCCACCCACGCGGAGGAAACCCGCGTCGTGGTGGTGGACGGAAACAAGGTCGAGGAATTCGATTTCGAATCCGAGAACAAGCGCCAGCTCGCTGGCAACATCTATCTCGCAAAGGTAACCCGGGTCGAGCCGTCGCTGCAGGCGGCCTTCGTCGATTACGGCGGCAACCGCCACGGCTTTCTAGCCTTCGCCGAGATCCATCCCGACTACTACCAGATCCCCGTCGCCGACCGCGAGGCGCTCATGGCCGAGGAAGAGGCCCTCGCCCGGGCCCAGGCCGTCGAGGACGAGAAACCCAAGCGCGTGCAACGGTCCCGCAGCCGGTCACGGGCGCAAAAGACCGCCTCGGACGACGCCGTGACCGATGGCGACATCTCGGGCATGGAAACCATCGACATCGAGGGCGAAGAGGGTGATCAGGCGGTGCCCGAGGGCTCGTCGCCGATGGAACGCGTCGCCGAGACGCCGGTCGAGGAACCCGGCGACGACGCCGCTACGGACACCGATGGCGCCCCGGCCTCCGACGCCGCGGAGGCGACCGATACCCGCGATCATGCCAGCCATGACGACAGCATCGAATCGGTCGCCGACGAGGATGACAGCGAGGACATCCGCCCGGCCCGCAAGCCGCGCGCGCGGCGCTACAAGATCCAGGAGGTCATCAAGGTCCGCCAGATCATGCTCGTGCAGGTCGTCAAGGAAGAACGCGGCAACAAGGGCGCGGCGCTCACCACCTACCTGTCGCTCGCCGGGCGCTACTGCGTGCTGATGCCCAACACCGCGCGCGGCGGCGGCATCAGCCGCAAGATCACCAACGCCGCCGACCGCAAGAAGCTCAAGGAAATCGCCGCCGAGATCGACCTGCCCAAGGGCGCGGGGCTGATCATCCGCACTGCCGGCGCGCAGCGCACCAAGGCCGAGATCCGGCGCGATTACGAGTACCTGCAGCGCCTCTGGGAACAGATCCGCGAGCTGACGCTGAAATCCATCGCCCCCGCCAAGATCTACGAGGAAGGCAACCTGATCAAGCGCTCGATCCGCGATCTCTACAACCGGGAGATCGACGAGGTCATGGTCGAGGGCGAGATGGGCTACCGCATCGCCAAGGACTTCATGAAGATGATCATGCCGTCCCATGCCAAGAACGTGAAGCATTACATCGACCAGCAGCCGCTCTTCGCGCGCCACCAAGTCGAAAGCTACCTGTCGGCGATGTTCAACCCCACGGTACAGCTCAAATCCGGCGGCTATATCGTGATCGGCGTGACCGAGGCGCTCGTCGCGGTCGATGTCAACTCGGGCCGCGCCACGCGCGAGGGCTCGATCGAGGAGACCGCGCTCAAGACCAACCTCGAGGCCGCCGACGAGGTCGCCCGCCAGATGCGCCTGCGCGATCTCGCCGGGCTCATCGTAATCGACTTCATCGACATGGACGAACGCCGCAACAACGCGTCAGTCGAAAAGCGCATGAAAGAGGCGCTCAAGACCGACCGCGCCCGCATCCAGGTGGGCCGGATCTCGGGTTTCGGCCTGATGGAGATGTCGCGCCAGCGTCTGCGCCCCGGCATGATCGAGGCCACGACGCAGCCCTGTCCGCATTGCCACGGCACCGGCCTCATCCGGTCGGATGACAACCTCGCGCTGTCGATCCTGCGCGAGATCGAGGAAGAGGGCGTGCGCCGCCGCTCGCGCGAGGTCGTGGTCAAGTGCCCGGTGGGCATCGCCAACTACCTCATCAACGTCAAGCGCGAACACGTGGCCCAGATCGAGGCGCGCTACGGCCTGTCGGTGCGGATCGAGGGCGACCAGACGCTGGTCAATCCCGATTTCACCATCGACAAGCTGAAGACCGCCACGCGCGTCGTGGCCGAACCCGACCCCGCCCAGTTTGTCTCTGCCGGCGCGTCGCTGATGGCCGAGGTGGACGAGGCCGACGCCGAGGCCGAGGCCGAAGAGGCCGCGGTCGAGACCGCCCCGGCCGCGGCCCCCGCGCCCGAGCCCTCCGGCGAGGACGACGAGAAACCCCGCAAGAAGCGCCGCCGCAGCCGCGGCCGCCGCCGGAAATCGAAGACCGGCGAGACGGGCCAGCAAGAGACGGGCCAGCAAGAGACGGGCGAGACCGAGGCGGGCCAGTCCGAATCGGGCCAGTCCGAATCGGGCCAGACCGAAGCGGCCGACGCCCCGGCCCAGGCCGCCACCGCGAGTGACAGCGACGCGCCCGAGGCGGACACGGCAGAGGCCAAGCCCAAGCCGAAGCGTTCGCGCAGCCGCAAGAAGGCCGCGCCAAAGGACGACGCGCCGGCCGAACCCGAGGGCACGGCAGAGGACACGCCCAAGCCGCGCCGCCGCACGGTCTCGCGCAAGAAGAAAGCGCCAGAGGCCGAACCGGCGGAAACTGACACGACCCCGACGACCGAGGCCGACGCCCCCGCCAAGGTTCCTGAGCCGAGCCCGGAACCGACGGCAGAGACGGCAGCGGAACCCGTGGCAGAGCCGACGCCGGAACCCGCGGCAGAACCCGGACCGGAAACCGGAGCGGAGCCGGAGCCCGAAACGGCGACCACGGCGGCGGACGCTCCCGAATCGTCCGCGACATCCGCACCCGCCGCAGAGGTCGTCCACGCGACCGATAGCACCGAGACCGCCTCGGACACCGCGACCGTCGAGGAAGAAACCCCGGCCCCCGCCAAGCGCAAGCGGCGCGGTTGGTGGTCGGCCGGCTAGATCAGGGCGCCTTGCGTACGCAACCCGCGTACGCAAGGTACACCCTGTACGCAGGCTGTCTTGGCGCAGGTGGGGCCTCGGGCCTCTGTCTGGGTCAGCCGGTCTTGCGGATCAGGTAGGTGCGCACAGGTCCCGCGTCCTCGGTCGAGACCAGCTCGTGACCCGATTCCATGCAGAAATGCGGCACGTCGACAACCGCCGCCGGATCATCGGCGAGCAGCGCGATCTCGTCGCCGATGTTCAATGATTTCAGACGCTTGCGCAGCTTGAGTACCGGCAGGGGGCACAACAGGCCGCACGCGTCGAGGGTTTCGGATGCGCTCATGGCGCGTGCATACCGGCGCCGCCGGGGGCTGTCCACAATGTTGTGACGTTTTGCTGCGTGACGGCGCCCCCTTTGCAGGTTATCTGACACGCATGTTCGGAATCGAAATCATAGACGCCGCCCTGATCCCGGCGATGTTCGTGGCCCTGCTGGCCGGGATCATGTCGTTCCTCAGCCCCTGCGTGCTGCCGATCGTGCCGCCCTACCTCGCCTATATGAGTGGGGTTAGCCTGAACGACCTTTCGGAAAACTCAACGCAGCGCGCGCGGGCCGTGGTGCCGGCGCTGTTCTTCGTGCTGGGTCTGTCGACGGTCTTCATCTTCCTCGGCTTCACTGCCTCGGCCGTTGGCACGGTTTTCCTGCAATATCAAGACTATCTCAACGCCATCGCGGGGATTCTCGTGATGGGCTTCGGGGCGCATTTCGTGGGCGTGTACCGGATCGGGTTCCTCGACCGCGAGGCGCGCGTCGATGCGGGCGATCAGGGTGGCACCTCTTTTGGGGCCTATATCCTTGGGCTCGCCTTCGCGTTTGGCTGGACGCCCTGTATCGGTCCGCAGCTTGGCGCGATCCTGTCGCTCGCCGCGTCAGAGGCCAACGTGACGCGGGGCACCTCGCTGCTGGCGGTCTATGCCATCGGGCTCGGTGTGCCGTTCCTGCTGGTCGCCGCGTTCCTGCCGCGTCTCCAGGGGCTCATGGGCTGGATGAAGCGGCACATGCAGCAGATCGAGCGGGTGATGGGCCTGCTTTTGTGGACCATCGGCCTGTTGATGCTGACCGGCGGGTTCTCGGCCTTCTCGTTCTGGCTGCTCGAGACCTTCCCGGCCCTCGCGGTGCTCGGATAGGCCTTTCCGCGCGGTCCCTTGCTACGCTAGGTTGATCCAAAAAGGTCGGCCATGAGCAGCAATACCGAAGTGCGCCGCAGGCGCGTGTTCTACATCCCCGGATACGATCCCATGCCGCCGCGGCGTTACCGCGAGCTTTATCGCAAGGAAAGCGAGGGGCAGGCGGCGATTTCCGGCTACGAAATCAAGGTGATGCCGGGTCCGCGCCATGCGCGGTTCGGCTGGCGGGTCGAGGCCCGTATCGAGGGGCGGGGTACCCGCACGGATGTCACGGTGCTGGTCTGGTCCGACATCGTGAAGGACAGCATGGACCGGGGGATCCTCGCCACTTATGCGCAACTCTTTCGCACCGCGTGGGCGTATGTCGGCAGCGGCACGCTGTTTCGGCTGATGCGTCTGCGCAAGGGGCCGGTGATCGCCGCGCTTTACCCGGTTGTGATCCTTCTTCTGCAGCTCTTGTTTGCGCTGCTCGTCGCGTGGGGGCTGGCGCGTCTTCTGATGCTCTGGCATCCGCTGGCCGGCTGGGCCGGTCTGGGTGCCGTGCCTATCGTGCTGGCGGGGTTCCGGCGGCTGGATGGCCGTTTCTTTGCCTACTACCTGATGCATGACTATGCCCATTGCGCGCGCCTTGACGGGGCCATGCCGCCCGAACTCGAGGCGCGGCTGGCGGCGTTCACCGACGATGTCGCGGCGGCATTGACCGAGGGCCATGACGAGGTGCTGGTGGTCGGGCATTCCTCGGGAGTGCATCTGGGGGTCACGGTTCTTGCCGATCTCATTCGGGCGGGACGCGTGCCCAGCGACGGGCCGGCGCTGTCATTTCTCAGTCTTGGACAGGTAGTGCCGATGGTGTCATTCCTGCCGCGCGCGTGGCGGCTGCGCGCCGATCTGGCCTATCTCGGCACCCGCCCGGAGCTTTTCTGGCTCGATGTCAGCGCGCCGGGCGATGGCTGCGCCTTCGCGCTGTGCGATCCAATCAGCGTGTCCGGCGTGGCGCCCACGGGCAAGCGATGGCCGCTGGTGATCTCTGCGGCCTTCACGCAGACCCTGAGCCGTGCGCGCTGGCGCGCCCTGCGCTGGCGCTTTTTCCGGCTGCATTTTCAATACCTTTGCGCCTTCGACCAGCCGCACGACTACGACTATTTCCGCATCACCGCCGGGCCCCAGACCCTCGGCCGCCGCTTTGCCGGGCGCCAGCCGTCGCAAAGCCGGATCGAGCGTCCGGTGTCGCGCTACACCGATGTCGCGCCATGATCGCGCCGAAGCCGCCCGCGCGCCCTGACCGCGTTTCGCTCTGGCGGTATCTGCGGCTTTTCCGTGCCGATATCCTTTCGGCGCAGCCAGCGCGGCTTTACGGCGCGTGGATGGCCGAGTTTCGCACGCCGTTCTTTCGGTCCTACCTGTGCAATGAGCCCGCGCTCGTGGACCAAGTGTTGCGGGCGCGACCGGACGCGTTTCCGAAATCCGCGCGCGTGACAGAGGGTCTGCGCCCGTTGCTGGGCGGGTCGGTCTTCGTCAGTAACGGCGCGACATGGCGGCGTCAGCGCCGGATCATCGACCCCGCCTTCGAGGGCGGACGGCTGCGTGATACCTTTCCGGCGATGGTCGCCGCGGGTCAGGGCGCGGTCGACCGGCTCGCCGAGGTCGCCGATGGCAGCCCGCACGACATCGAGTTGCACACGAGCCACGCCGCGGCGGACGTGATCTTTCGCACGCTGTTCTCGATTCCCATCGAGAACGACACGGCCGCGAAGGTCTTCGAGGCCTTCAAGGCGCATCAGCGCAGCCAGCCGGTGCTGAACCTTGCCGCCTTCGTGCCCCTGCCGCGCTGGTTTCCGCGATTTCACCGTCGCCGCACACGCGCCACCGCCCGCGTCATCCGCGGACTCATCACCCGGCTGACCGATGCCCGCAAGGTCGAGATCGCCGAAGGCTGCGCCCCGGACGATCTGGCGACCAAGATCATGACGACACCGGACCCCGAGAGCGGCGCGTGTTTCACGACCCGCGACATGGTCGATCAGGTGGCGATCTTCTTTCTTGCCGGCCACGAGACCAGCGCCTCGGCGCTCGCCTGGGCGCTTTACCTGCTGGCGCGGTCCCCCGATTGGCAGGATCGTGTCGCCGGCGAGGCGGAGGCGGTCTTCGGCGACGGCGCGCCGGCCTTCGGCGACATGGGGCGGTTGCGCATCGCGCGCGATGTCTTCCGCGAGACGCTGCGCCTTTATCCGCCGGTGCCGATGATGGTGCGCGAGACGACCTGCCCCGAACGCTTTCGCGACCGCGACATCGCACCGGGCGCGCAGGTGGTGATAAGCCCTTGGCATCTGCATCGCCATACCCGCCTGTGGAACAATCCCGACGTGTTCGACCCGGCACGCTACGCGACGGAGAATGGCGCGGCCTGTCTGCGGACGGCCTATATCCCTTTTTCTGCGGGGCAGCGTGTGTGTCCCGGTGCCGGGTTCGCGATGATCGAGGGGCCGCTTCTGCTGGCGATGCTTGTGCGCGCCTATCGCGTCACGCCGGTTGCGGACCGCCCCGCGATGCCCCTGGCCCATCTGACGGTGCGCGGGCGCGATGGCATATGGCTGAAACTCGCGCCACGTCGTGCGTGTTGAGCGGCCCGACGGGCATTGTCCTGGTTTTCAATTGGCTGGAATCAAAAAACGGCGACACCAGGGAGGAGGAGAGGTGCCGCCGTTCTCTGTACGTCAAGCCCCAGGGAGGAGGAGGGGGCCTTTCGCAAATGGTCGGGACCGGCAATGGCCCCTGTTTACCGATCAAGCGCCTCAGGGAGGAGGAGAGAAGCGCCTGACCGTAGCGGATGCATCCAGGGAGGAGGAAAGATGCACCCGATCTCGTGATTACGACCGTCGGCCGTAAACTGTTTCCTGTGCGACCCGCCGGATTTCGCTGCGATGCAGCCCCAGATCGGCAAGTTCGCGCGCGCTCAGGTCAGATAGTTCGCTGACAGAGCGACAATATGTGCGATAATCCGAAAGGTGGTGCAGGGCCGTGCGAACCAACTCGCTCAGGTCTTGACCAAGGAGGATCATGGCAGACCGGCGCATATGGACCGTGGTTGGCAATTCTCATCCTTTCGGATATCTTCGTTTCTCCGAGCGCTTGTCTTCGTTACGCCCTCTGTTGCACTTAAAATAACGCTTTTCTGCAGCTGCACAATACCCCGGGCAAACAATGCTGCCATGCAGCATGTGCATATGAAGATTGTGACGTAACGTTATGCGTTCACGTGATTTTGTAAGCAATATGCGAACTCGGCATTGGCCTGTCGCATTGCTTTGTCGCCTTGAAGTGCGGTTTTGGTCAACTCTTGGGCAAAATGTTGAAACGGACAAAAGCGAAAACTGCGATCTGTCCCATGCGACTGTAATATCGCGTGATCGTGCAGCGAGGGCTGCCGGCCCGGTAGCGCGATTCGCGATGCAGCCGTCTGCACGTGGCGCATCGGCCCGCGGGGTGTGCCTGGAAAAGGGCTGGACCGGGACGCAGGCCGTGATATCGAAACCCCCATGACACCGCATGACATGGTTGTGACACCGCGCGGCCTCAGGTTCCTGGGGCGGACCTACCCCTGTTGCATCGGGCGCGGCGGGCTGCGCGCCGACAAGCGCGAGGGCGACGGCGCCACTCCGAAGGGCACGCATCGCATCGTCGGGCTCTTGTACCGTCCCGACCGGCTGGCGCGTCCCGCGCCCTGGGCGGTGCCGATCCGGCCGGGCGATCTGTGGTCCGACGACCCAAAGCACGAGGATTACAACCTAATGGTGCGCGCGCCCTATCCCTACAGCCATGAAACGCTGCGCCGGGCGGATCCGCTCTACGATCTGGTGATCGTGACCGACTGGAACTGGCCGCGGCCCGAGCGTGGGCGCGGGTCGTGCATCTTCCTGCATCGCTGGCGCAGGCCCGTCTATCCGACGGCGGGCTGCATCTCGCTGCGCCCGGATCATCTGCGCCGGATCGCGGCCTCCATTCGGCACGACACGCGCCTGATCGTGCAGTAGACGCGAGCAGCCCCAGTCACCCGTAATCGCGCGCCCCGAAGATCGCCGAGCCGACGCGCACATGCGTGGCACCCTGGGCGATGGCCTGTTCGAAATCGCCGCTCATTCCCATCGAGAGCCCGTCCAGCCCGTTGCGGGCGGCCATTTTTGCCAGAAGCGCGAAATGCAGGCTGGGTTCCTCCTCGACGGGGGGGATGCACATCAGCCCCCGCACCGGCAGGTCGAGCGCGCGACACTCGGCCACGAAATCATCCGTGTCGGCGGGCAGTATGCCGGCCTTCTGCGGTTCTTCGCCGGTATTGACCTCGATGAACAGCTCGGGGCACGTCCCCAGTTCCTGCGCCAGCCGCGCCAGCGTGCGCGCCAGCTTGAGCCGGTCGAGCGAATGGATCGCCTGGAAAAGCTCCATCGCCTGTCGCGCCTTGTTGCTTTGCAGCGGCCCCAGAAGGTGCAGTGCGACCCCCTCATACCGTGTGCGGAACTCGGGCCATTTGCCCGCCGCCTCCTGCACGCGGTTTTCGCCGAAAACGCGGTGGCCCTGTTGGAGCACCGCCTCGACCCGCTCGTTCGGCTGGACCTTGGACACGGCGATCAGGGTGATGACGTCGGGCGACCGCCCCGCCGCCTCGGCGGCGTCATCCATACGCGTGCGGATATCTTGCAGCCCCATGGCGGCCTCCTGTCAACATCTCGACGAGGACATGCCACAGCGCGGGTCGGCCGCACAAGTGCGCGCGTCGCCGCAAACGGCTTGCCCCGGGGGCGATGCTTGGATAGGAGGGTGGAAACAGTATCGGACGGTGCCATGATCCATTCGCGTCTCAAATCTGTCGGAGTTGCACTGGCCCTAGCGGGCCTTCTCGGCGGCTGCGGTGCGTTCGGGAATGCAAGATACGACCCCGAGGCGACACGCGTTCAGGGCGGCCGGGAACGCGACCCCGACCCGAACGAGGGCTCATTGCTCGATATCTTCCGGGGCGGCGATGACAGCGTCAAGGTGAACCGCTACCTGTGGACTGCCTCGTTGCAGGTGCTCGATTTCCTGCCGGTCGAGGCCGCGGACCCCTTCACCGGCGTAATCTCCACGGGTTTCGGCCGGCCGCCGGGTGGCGGCACCCCCTACCGGGCGACCGTCCTGATCAGCGATCCGGCGCTCGATGCGCGGGCGCTCAACGTGGCGCTTCAGTCGCAACGCGGGCCCGTGGATGCCGCCACCGAACGCGCGGTCGAGGACGCCATCCTCAATCGCGCGCGTCAGTTGCGCATTCAGGCCGCGCGGTTCTGAGTTTCGCCGGCCTCGCGCCGCTCTGACAGCGCTTGCCGGATGATCTGGACCGACGAGGTCACGAACAGCCCCGCCATGCCGCCCGCCACGATCAGGTCGGGCCAACCCGAGGCCGTTCCCCAGACACCGAGGGCCGCCAGCATCACGGCCACGTTGCCGATCGCGTCGTTGCGCGAACACAGCCAGACCGACCGCACATTTGCGTCGCCGTCCTTGTAGGCCACGAGCAACAGCACGCTTGCCACGTTCGCCGCCAGGGCGAGGAAACCGATCCCGCCCATGATAGCGGCCTCGGGCACCCCGGTGTAGATCACCCGGTACAGCGTCGATCCCAGCACCCATAGCCCCAGCAACAACAGGCTCAGCCCCTTGAACAGGGCCGCGGTGGCGCGCACCCGTACCGCCATGCCGATCACGGCCAGCGACAGCGCGTAGGTCAGTGCGTCGCCAAGGAAGTCGAGCGCATCCGCCTTCAGCGCTTGTGACTGTGCCGCCTGACCGGCGCTCATCTCGACCACGAACATCGCCGCGTTGATCGCGATCACCATCCAGAGCCGCCGCTTGTAGGCCGCCGACATGCCGTCGAACTGCGTGATTTCTCCACAACAGCCTGCCATCGCTGATCATCTCCTTTGACTGCGTTTGTCCTTGATATAACCTCTATAGTGACTAGAGCTTCAAGGAGGATCCGTCATGTTTTTCTCGATCGGTGATCTCGCGCGGCAAACGGGCGTCAAGGTTCCGACCATCCGTTATTATGAGATCCGCGGGCTGCTCGAGGCACCCAAGCGCAGCGCGGGAAATCAACGCCGCTACGAGCAGCCGGACCTGGAGCGGTTGCAATTCATCCGACATGCCCGCGATCTCGGATTCTCGCTGGAGGCCATCGCGCAGCTGATCGAGTTGCAGGACCATCCCGACCGCTCCTGCGATGCGGCGACCCGCATCGCGCAAGGCCAGCTCGACGCGGTCCGCCAGAAGATCCGCCGCCTGCGCGCGCTCGAGGCCGAGCTTCATCGCATCACCGAAGGCTGCACCGGCGAAGGGGTGTCGCGCGAATGCTATGTCCTCGAATCGCTGGCCGATCACGATCTCTGCGAGCACGATCACGCGCCGGGCAGCAGCGTGTTGACCCAGTCCACCTGACGCGGCAGGCAGACGCGGTGCAGATCAAAGTGCGCGCGAACGCGGGCGCGGCCAGTCCGGCCGAGCCTGTCGCGCAAGCGCTTGTCCTCCAGCAGTGCGCAAACCTCGTCCACCAGTGCCGCGCCGTCGAAAAAATCGACGAGGCGTCCGGTCTCGTCGTGATCGATGACTTCGCGCACGGGCCCGGTTTCGGCGGCGACGATCGCCGCGCCGCAACTCATCGCCTCGAGCAGCGACCAGCTGAGCACGAAGGGGTAGGACAGGTAGACATGCACCCGGCTGACCTGCAGTAGCCGCAGGAACCGATCGTAAGGCAGACGCCCGAGAAAATGCACGCGGGCCCAGCCCGCGTCGGGGATCTGCCCGCGCACCTCGTCGATGAACACCTGCTTCCATGTCTGCCCGTCCGGTGGAGGCCGCCCGTAGCTGACCCCGTCCTCGCCGACGATCAACACGCGGGCATTGGGGCGCGCCCGCAACAGATCCGGCAGGGCGCGCATGAAGATGTGATAGCCGCGGTAAGGTTCGAGGTTGCGATTGACAAACGTGATCACCTCGTCGTCACGGCCAAGCTCGCCGGCCCCCTCGACCGCCAGCCGACTGTCGGGGTCGGGGCGGGCCGTGTCGGTGTCGATGCCGTCATGGCACACGGTGATACGCTCGCGGAAGGGTGCCGGAAAGGTATCGGCCTGAAACCACGTCGGGCTGATGCCGGCATCGGCTGTATCGAAATGCAGATGGTTGTTGAGGTTCTTGAGCTTCAAGCGCAACGGTTCTGTGTCGGGGGCGGCGCTGGCGAATTCGGGGTCGAAATCGAGGTGCGGCCAGGCGGTTAGGTGATGAAGCTCGCAATAAAGCGCCAGCCGCGCCCCGGGCCAGACATCGCGCAGGAAGAGCGATTCGCCCCAGCCCGGATGCGCGAGGATCAGGTCGGGCGTGTAGCCCTTGGCGCGAAGGCGCGTCGCCGCGTGATAGCACGCCTCGCCACGGGTCACCTTGCTGTCGAGATCCAGCAGCCACGGGTGCACGCTCTGTTCACTGCGCTTGGGCAGGGCATAGGGCAGGACGCGGACCCCCTGCCATGTCTGCGTCTTTCGGACCCTCAGGGTCAGCGCCACGCAGTGGTGCCCCCGGCGTGCCAGAACGGGCGCAAGGTGCTTGAACTGCCCCGGGAAGTTCTGATGGATGAAAAGGATTTTCATGCCCGCGCCGGTATCCCGCCTGGTGTGCCGCCCCTCGCGCGGCTTATAGTCGTCGACCGCGGTCGCGCAAAGCCCCGCAATTTTGCCCCGCCCTCTGGACCAGCCGGACCTGAGCGCCTATCACCCGATGCAACACGAGACAGAGCAAGAGGGGCCCGGCCCATGTCGCGCTATTCACCAGCCGATATCGAAGCGAAATGGCAAGAGGCATGGGCCCAAGCTGAAATATTCCGCGCTCGCCGCGACGAGAACCGGCCGAAATACTATGTGCTGGAGATGTTTCCCTACCCCTCGGGGCGCATCCACATGGGCCATGTGCGCAACTACACGATGGGCGACGTGGTGGCGCGCTACAAGCTGGCCAGCGGCCACAACGTGCTGCACCCGATGGGCTGGGACGCCTTCGGCATGCCCGCCGAGAACGCCGCGATGGCGTCCGGCGGCCACCCCAAGGACTGGACCTACGCCAATATCGAGACGATGCGCGAGCAGATGAAGCCCCTGGGCCTCTCGATCGACTGGTCGCGCGAGTTCGCCACCTGCGATCCTGAATATTACGGCCAGCAACAGGCGCTGTTTCTGGATTTCCTCGAAAAGGGCCTCGTCTACCGTAAGAACGCGGTGGTCAACTGGGATCCGGTGGACATGACCGTGCTGGCCAACGAGCAGGTCGAGGGCGGCCGCGGCTGGCGCTCGGGGGCCGAGGTCGAGCGGCGCGAACTGACACAATGGTTCTTTCGCATTTCCGACTATGCAGGGGAACTGCTCGACGCGCTGGACGGGCTGGACGACTGGCCGGCCAAGGTCCGAACAATGCAGCAGAACTGGATCGGCAAGTCGCGCGGTCTGCAATTCGCCTTCGGCCTCTCCGACGGGCCCGAGGGCCATGACCGGGTCGAGGTTTACACCACCCGGCCTGACACAATGCTGGGGGCGTCGTTCATCGGCCTGTCGCCCGATCATCCGCTGGCCAAGACGCTGGAGCGCGAGCGCGAGGATGTGGCAGCGTTCGTGGCCGAGGCGCGGCGCGGCGGCACCACCGAGGAGGCGCTGGAGAAGGCCGAAAAGATGGGCTTCGACACCGGGCTCAAGGCCCGCCACCCGTTCGACACCGCGTGGGAACTGCCCGTCTACATCGCCAATTTCATCCTGATGGAATACGGCACCGGCGCGATCTACGGCGTGCCCGCGCATGACCAGCGCGATATGGAGTTCGCCCGCAAATACGACCTGCCGATCAGCAGCGTCTTCGTGCCGGCCATGGGCGAGGAAGGCACCTTCATCATGCCCGAGGATGGCGGCCCCGCCTATGTCCCCCCCAAGCCCGAGACCGTGCGCTATGTGCGCGGCTTTGCCGGCGACGAGGCCCAGACCGGCGCGCAGGCCATCGAGGCCGCGATCGCGTTCTGCGAGGCCAATGGCGTGGGGCAGGGTGTGACGAAGTTCCGCCTGCGCGACTGGGGCCTGTCGCGGCAGCGCTACTGGGGCTGTCCGATTCCCGTGGTGCATTGCGATGCCTGCGGCGTTGTTCCGGAAAAGAAAGAGAACCTGCCCGTACGACTGCCCGACGATGTCAGCTTCGATCAGCCGGGCAACCCGCTCGACCGGCATCCGACGTGGCGCGATTGTGCTTGCCCGTCTTGCGGCCAGCCCGCCCGGCGCGAGACCGACACGATGGACACCTTCGTGGATTCGTCCTGGTATTACGCCCGCTTCACCGCGCCGCATGCCGAGACGCCCACGGATCTGGCCGAGGCGACATACTGGATGAACGTGGACCAGTATATTGGCGGCATCGAGCACGCGATCCTGCACCTGCTCTATTCGCGCTTCTTCGCCCGCGCGATGCATGTCTGCGGCCACCTGCCCGACAAGGCGATAGAGCCCTTCGACGCGCTCTTCACCCAAGGCATGGTTACCCACGAGATCTACCAGACGACCGATGCGAATGGCCGCCCCGTCTATCACCTGCCTGAAGAGGTGACCAACGGCGCACTCGCCGATGGCACGACAGTCGACGTCGTCCCCTCGGCCAAGATGTCGAAATCGAAGAAGAACGTCGTCGATCCCTCGACCATCATCGCGCAATACGGCGCCGATACTGCGCGGTGGTTCGTGCTGTCCGACAGCCCGCCCGAGCGCGATGTGGAATGGACCGCCTCGGGCGCCGAGGCCGCGCATCGCCACCTCGCCCGCGTCTGGCGCCTTGCCGCCACGATCGCCGAGGATGACACGACGCCGAACGACCACGACGAGGCGCTGCGGCGCGAGATGCACAAGACCATCGACGAGGTCACCAAGGGCGTCGACAGCTTCGGCTTCAACGCCGCGATCGCGCGGCTTTATGCCTTTACCGCCACACTCGCCAAATCGCAGGCGGGGCAGGGTGCCCGCGCCGAGGCCGGGCGTACAATGGCGCAGCTGATGTCACCGATGACCCCGCATCTGGCCGAGGATGTCTGGGCGATGCTGGGCGGTCAGGGCCTCGTCGCCATGGCGTCCTGGCCCGAGGTCGATCCCGAGATGCTGATCGACGACACCGTGACCCTGCCCATCCAGATCAACGGCAAGCGCCGAGGCGAACTTCAGGTCCCTGCCGAGATGGAAAAGGCCGAGGTCGAAACGCGCGCGCTGGCCCATGCCGCGGTGCAGAAGGCATTGGATGGCGGACAGCCCAAGAAGGTCATCGTCGTGCCGGGACGGATCGTGAATGTCGTCATCTGACCGCCGCCTTTTCCTGCTGACCGGCCTTGCCGTGCTGGCGGGCTGCGGGTTCTCGCCCGCCTATGGGCCGGGCGGTGGCGGTACCGCGCTGCGCGGGCAGGTCGAGATCGCGGAACCCGACAGCCGCGCGGGCTATATTCTGACCCGGGACCTGGAATCGCGGCTCGGCCGTACCGCGTCCGGCCGGTACGCGTTGACGCCCGAGATCTCGCTGGGCACCGAGGCGGTCGCGATCGACCGGCGAAACGTGGCGGGGCGGTTCAACATCCTCGGATCCGTGCGCTACACACTGACCGACCGGCAAACCGGCGAGACCGTGACCCGTGGCACGGTGGACGCGTTCTCCGCGTATTCGGCGCGCGGCACGCCGGTGGCGACACGCGCCGCGCGGCGCGACGCCGAGGCGCGGCTGATGACCATCCTCGCGGATCAGATGGTAACAAGGCTGCTGGCCACGGCGCCTGAACCGCGATGAAGCTGGCCCCGCGCGACGCCCCTCGGTATTTCGCGTGCCCCGAGCCTCAGCGCACCGGGCTTCTGATCTACGGGCCCGACGCCATGCGTGTCGCGCTCAAGCGGCAGGAGGTGATTGCGGCGCTGCTTGGGCCCGGGGCCGAGGAGGAGATGCGCCTGACCCGGATGGCGGCGGGCGATCTGCGCAAGGATCCCGCGCAGCTTCTCGATGCGGTCAAGGCGCGGGGGTTCTTCCCGGGCCCGCGCGCCGCCTTCGTCGAGGATGCCAACGATGCCGTGGCCGAGCCGATCCTCGCCGCCCTTGCCGAGTGGCAGGAGGGCGACGCGCAGATCATCGTCACCGCCGCCCAGCTCAAGCCCACCTCGAAGATCCGCAAGGCCTTCGAGAGCCACCGCAACGCCTATGCCGCCGCCATCTATGACGAGCCGCCAAGCCGCGACGAGATCGAGGCGACGCTTGCCCATGCCGGTCTGCGCAACGTGCCCGGCCCGGTGATGGGTGACCTGACGGCGCTGGCCCGCGATCTCGATCCCGGCGATTTCCGCCAGACGGTCGAGAAAGTGGCGCTTTACAAATGGAACGATGACTGCCCGCTTTCGTCCGAGGATATCGCCGCCTGCGCGCCCGCCTCGACCGAGGCCGATCTCGACGACGTGCTCAACATCGTGGCCGAGGGTCGCGCGGGCGAGGTCGGCCCGGTGCTGCGCCGGCTGAAGGCGCAGGGCGTGCAGCCGGTCGGTCTGTGCATCGGCGCGACCCGGCATTTCCGCGCGCTTTACACCGCGGCCTCGGATCCGGGCGGGCCGGGCCAGGGGATCGCCCGCCTGCGCCCGCCGGTTTTCGGGCCCCGCCGCGACCGCATGCTGCGCCAGGCGCAGGACTGGGGCGGCGAGCGCCTGCAACAGGCGCTGACGATCCTTACCGATACGGACCTTCACTTGCGCTCGGCGGCGCAACGCGCGCCGGAAATGGCGCTTGTCGAGCGGGCGCTGATCCGCCTTGCCATGCTGGCCAAGGCCCGCTGAGCCGGCGTCATTCTGATGATACCCTTAACGCGCGACCGAGCGATCGGGCCGGTCCTTCTGGTCGCGCGTTCTGCGGCTGCGCAACAAAATTATTACTAGTTTCCAAATAAGCAATAAAACTTGCCAAAAAATAAAATTGATGCAACATCGTTTCCATACTTGATGGAGACAGCTTGATGAAACCTTTTCTGATTTTCGGCCTCGCGTCGCTTTGCATAGTCTCGCAGCCGGTCCATGCGGCCACCCTGACATCGCTTCTTGCCGGCGACATTTTGACCGAAGGCGACGTTCAGTTTTCGAACTTCACCTTCGAGGATTTCGACGAGTTCAAATCCGGACCGTTCCCTAGGGATTTTATCCCCGATCCCGACGAGATCACAGTCACCACCTCTGCGACGTCCAGCACCACAACTTTGAAACTTGAGTTTGACCCGGATGTTCTTGTGTCTTCGGACGGTGCTATCTTTGCTTTCTTCATCGATTTCGATGTTGCCATCAGTGGCGGGTCGAGCCACACGCTGACCGGCCTGACGCTCGGTGCCGGCGATCTGTCCGCAACAGGTGATGCCTTTGCCGAAGTGCTCTTTTTCGATGCCGAAACCGGTGGCAATCTGGTCGCTGAAATTTTCGAGGACACAATATTCGGCAGCGAGATCGAGGGAAACGCATCCTTTGACCCATCCCTGTCCTCGCTATCCCTTTTCGGCACTATCGAGGGTGAAACCAATACAAGCGGCAGCACGGCCGGTCTGAGCACCTTCGCGCTGACCTTCGGCCTCGACGGCACGCCCCCGGTAACCCCGCCGGTCACGCCGATCCCGCTGCCGGCCAGCCTGCCGCTCATCCTCGCGGGGCTTGGCAGTCTCGTCTTCTTGCGACGGCGCCATAGCGTCTGATCCCCGAACGCCCCACTTTACCCGGAAACAGGTGCAGACCCGTCCAGGCATGATTTCTGGCCTTGTTCCAGTACCGCGATTTTTTTCTCGCTCGCTTCAATCACAGACCTTGCAGGAGTATCCCATGTTCAGAAAAACGACCCTGGCCGCCGCAGCGCTGGCCGTTGCGACGACACTGTCACTCGCCCCGCAAAACGCAAAGGCGCAGGAGGCCTTCATCGGCGAGATCCGCTTTTTCGGCGGTAACTTCGCGCCACGCGGATGGGCGTTCTGCAATGGCCAGATGCTGCCGATCAGCCAATACCAGGCGCTGTTTTCCTTGCTGGGCACGACGTATGGCGGTGACGGTCGGACCACGTTCGCGTTGCCGGATGCCCGCGGGCGGGCGATGATCCATGCCGGCCAAGGGCCGGGGCTGTCGCCGCGCCGCCTTGGCGAGAGGGCGGGCACCGAGACCAACACATTGACGGCCAACCAGATGCCGGCCCATTCTCATCCGCAAAAGGCCGCGACAGCGGATGCCGATGCGGCAAGCCCGCAAGGTACCTTGATGGGCGGCACCGGCCGCGACAGCATCTATAGCGGCGGCGGGGCGGATGCCACCATGTCCGTGGATGCCATCGGTAGTACCGGCGGCGGCCAGGCGGTGAACAACATGCCGCCCTACGTGACCACCAATTGCATTATCGCGCTGGAGGGGTACTACCCCTCGCGCAGCTAGGCGGACATGCGACGTGCAGGGCGGCGTTCGCGTGGCGCTGCAATGCAGGACCGCCGCCCCAATTTCCGCTTGTGCCGGAATGCGATTGCGATACGAGTGCGCACATGCAGCCGTCGCTATTCGTGCTTTTCCGGGTCTTCCTGCGCATCGGCCTTCTGTCCTTCGGCGGTCCGGCGGCACAGATTTCCCTGATGCATGCCGAGCTTGTGGAACGCCGCAGCTGGCTGACGGAGCAGCAATTCCTCGGAGCGCTATCTTTCTGCATGCTGTTGCCGGGCCCCGAGGCGATGCAACTGGCGACCTACGCGGGATGGCGGCTGCGCGGTGTGCCCGGCGGGTTGATCGCGGGCCTTCTCTTTGTGCTTCCCGGGGCGGCGGTGATCTTCGGACTTGGCATGGGCTATGCGCTCTATGGCGGGGTGCCGCTGGTCCAGTCGGTGTTCGTCGGGATCAAGACCGCTGTGGTGGTCATCGTGCTGCAGGCGCTTCTGACGCTGGCGCGGCGGGCGCTGAGCGACCGGGCCAGCTGGGTCCTGGCCGGTCTGGCCTTCGTCGCGATGTTTTTCCTTTCGGTGCCCTTCCCCTTGATCATCGCGTTTGCGGCGCTTTGGGGATACGTGCAGGCGCGCGGGCAGGCGGCGGATGCGTCTGCGCCCCCGGCAACCGTGCCGCTCGCCCGGACGGGGCTGACGATTGTGACATGGGGCACGCTCTGGGCCACGCCGGTGTTGACCGCATGGGCGCTCGGGGCCGCGTTCCTGACGGATCTCTCGCTTTTCTTCAGCAAACTGGCGGTGGTGACCTTCGGCGGCGCCTACGCGGTGCTGGCCTACATGACCGAGACGGTCGTGGCGACAAAAGGCTGGCTGACGACCGCGCAGATGATCGACGCGCTCGGGCTGGCGGAAACCACGCCAGGGCCGCTGATCCTTGTGACCGAGTTCGTGGGGCTGTTGGCGGGCTATGCCGAGGGCGGGCCGTGGCTGGCCGTGGCGGCGGCCGCGCTGACGCTGTGGGTCACCTTCGTGCCCTGTTTCCTGTGGGTCTTCACCGGTGCACCCTATATCGAGCGTATACTGGCGCGACCGCGTCTGAAAGGCGCGCTTGCGGGGATTTCCGCCGCGGTGGTCGGGGTCATCCTCAACCTGTCGGTGTGGTTCGCGCTGCACGTGCTTTTCGCGAAGGTAAGCCGAACGCCGCTCGGCCCGGTGCCGGACCTGTCGACGCTCGCCCCGCTCAATGTCGGCTTCGTCGGGATCGCGGCCGTGCTCGTGCTGAGGCTGCGCCTGTCCGTCGTGCCGGTTCTGGGCATCATGGCGGCACTGTCGGGCATCGTGCACATCGTGATGTGACGGAGCGCATAGCAGGCCTTTCGTTTTGCCCCGAATCCCCTATGCTGGCCGCATCCCCAAGCCAGAGGCCCCCTAAGCATGTCGCGTACGATTGAATACGGAAACCTGATGCACCGCGCCATGCGTGGTCTCATCCAGGAAGTGCTCTGCGACGTGCGCGACAACGGGCTTCCCGGCGCGCACCACTTCTTCATCACCTTCGACACCACCCATCCCGATGCCGCGCTCGCGGACTGGTTGCGCGATCGCTACCCGTCCGAGATGACGGTGGTCATGCAACATTGGTACGACGCGCTCGAGGTGACGGATGACGGCTTTTCGGTGACGCTCAATTTCGGGGACGCACCGGAGCGGCTTTACGTGCCCTACGATGCGATCAAGACCTTCGTCGACCCTTCTGTGGAATTCGGTCTGCGGTTCGAGACGCAGGACGTCGACGAAGAGGCCGAGATCGCAGAGGACACTGCCCAGACGGACGAGAACACGCAGGCCGGCGAGGCGGATATCGTCAGCCTCGACAGTTTTCGCAAATAGGCCCGGTGCGCGTCCCGGTGGCTTCGTGCAGGTTCCGCGGCATTGATATTCGCGCGCAGTCCGGTAATGACATGGGCGGTATGCAGGCCCCAAAAGTCAAGGAGACGCATCGATGACCGCCACTCGGAGCGAATCGGATAGTTTCGGCCCTCTCGACGTGCCGTCCGACAAATACTGGGGCGCGCAGACGCAACGCTCGATCATGAACTTCCCCATCGGCTGGGAAAGACAGCCCGCGGCGATCGTCCGCGCGCTCGGTGTCGTGAAGAAGGCCTGCGCCGAGGCCAACAAGGCCAGCGGCAAGCTTGATGCGCGCCGTGCCGACGCGATCATCCAGGCGGCTGACGAGGTGATCGACGGGCGGCTCGACGACAATTTCCCGCTGGTCGTGTGGCAGACCGGGTCGGGCACGCAATCCAACATGAACGCCAACGAGGTGATCGCCAACCGCGCCATCGAGATCCTCGGCGGCACCATCGGATCCAAGGACCCAGTGCATCCCAACGATCACTGCAACATGGGGCAATCCTCGAACGATACCTTCCCCACAGCGATGCATGTCGCCACCGCGATGAGCGTGCGCGACGTGCTGCTGCCGGGGCTGGAAAAGCTGGCCGAGGGGCTCGAGGCGAAGTCGGCGCAGTTCAAGGACATCATCAAGATCGGCCGTACCCATACGCAGGATGCCACGCCGCTGACGCTGGGGCAGGAATTCTCGGGCTATGCGCATCAGATCCGTCAGGGTATCGCGCGTGTCAACGCGGCGATGCCGGGGATCTACGAGCTGGCCCAGGGTGGAACCGCCGTGGGCACCGGGCTCAACACCGCGCCGGACTGGGGCGACCGGGTGGCGGCGAACATGGCCAAGATCACCGGCCTGCCCTTCGTCACGGCCCCCAACAAGTTCGAGGCGCTCGCCGCGCATGACGCGATGGTGTTCCTGTCGGGTGCTTTGGCAACCGTGGCGGGGTCGTGCTACAAGATCGCCAACGACATCCGCTTTCTCGGCTCGGGCCCGCGCTCAGGCCTGGGCGAGCTGATCCTGCCGGAAAACGAGCCCGGCTCGTCGATCATGCCGGGCAAGGTCAACCCCACCCAGGCCGAAGCGCTGACGCAAGTGGCAGCACACGTCATGGGCAACGATGCCGCGATCAAGTTCGCCGGCAGCCAGGGTCATTTCGAGCTGAACGTCTACAACCCGATGATGGCCTACAACCTGCTGCAATCCATCCAGCTTCTCGGCGACGCGACCGCCAGCTTCACCGAACGAATGCTGATGGGGATCGAGGCCAACGCACCGCGGATCGAGAAACTCATGCGCGAAAGCCTGATGCTGGTCACCGCGCTCGCGCCCACCATCGGCTACGACAACGCCACGAAGGTCGCCAAGACCGCGCACAAGAACGGCACGACCCTGCGCGAAGAGGCGATCGCGCTTGGCTTTGTCGATGCCGAGACCTTCGACCGGGTGGTGCGCCCCGAAGACATGATCGGCCCGAAATGAGCGACACGCCGGTCAATCTCAACCGGGTGCGCAAGGGCAGGGCGCGGGCCGCGAAGAAAGCCCGCGCGGACGAGAACGCCATAAAACACGGGCGCTCCAAGGCCCGCAAAGAAAAGGACGACGCCGAGCTTTCGAAGGCGCGCCACGTCCTCGACCAGCACCGGCTGCGCGAGGACTGATGCCGGTTTCTTCTGGCCCCAATCATCCCGGGGGTGGTGGCGGTGCCCTCAGCCCCGGCTGGCCATGAGTGCCCGCCCAGTCAAGCATTCCCTGACGCTGCGCGGCCACCGGACCAGCGTCTCGCTGGAGGCCGAATTCTGGAACGCCTTCCGCGAAATTGCCGCGCGGGAGGGCATAGCGCTCAACGAACTGGCGGCGCGGATCGATGCAGAGCGCGGCCTGGAGGCGGGGCTCGCCTCGGCCATCCGCGTGTTCGTCCTGCGCCACTATCGCGGCCGACCGCGCGGCTGAATGCCACCTGTTCCCGTGTCGCAAGGGCTTGAAATGCCGCTCATCCGCGGGTCATTTGTCGTTTTCTGCATCTGATATACCGCTGAATGGTTGCTTTTTCATCACTCGGCTTGTTACCGTTATGGTTCTATCGCGAACGGGATGCTGTGTCTGAATATTACACCGAAACGTCACAGTGCCGGTTTGAAAAGCGCGAAACGCCAGAACGTCCGCCCACTCACGGCCCGTGTCCAGGCACGCTCGGGTGATTGGAAATCGGACGCGGCACTGGGACAGGGAGGGCCTTCATGGCCGATGAAACAGCGAACCAGGGTATCCCCGAGCCTGAAGGGCATTCGGGTATCATCGACACCGATTACGTCGTCGGTCAGGACAACATTACCGCGAAGGTTGGGCCTTTTGGGCTCGATATTCATAACCCGGTTTTCATGATTTCGGGTCTCGTCGTCATCGCATTCGTCGCCTATGCCTTGATCGCGCCCGATCAGGCGGCCGCGTTTTTCGGATGGCTGCGCCCGGCATTGACCAGTTCCTTTGACTGGTTTTTCCTGCTTTCGGCGAACGTCTTTGTTCTTTTCAGCCTGTTCCTGATCGTCAGCCCGTGGGGCTCGGTTCGGCTGGGCGGGACCGAGGCGACACCGGATTACGGCTATCCGGGCTGGTTCGCGATGCTGTTCGCGGCCGGCATGGGCATCGGCCTGATGTTCTTCGGTGTGCTGGAACCGACATATTACTTCGGCACGCCCTGGGGCGATGAGCCGCTTGGCGTCGTCCGGCCGTTCGACGAGAACGGCGACCTAATTGCGGCCAACGTCGCCGAGGCCCGCCGCATGGCGTTGGCCGCGACGGCCTATCACTGGGCCCTGCACCCGTGGGCCATCTATGCCATCGTCGCGCTGGCACTGGCGCTTTTCTCTTACAACAAGGGGTTGCCGCTCTCGATCCGCTCGGCCTTCTACCCGATCCTCGGCGATCGCGTGTGGGGCTGGTGGGGGCATACGATCGACACGCTGGCCGTCTTCGCCACCCTGTTCGGTCTGGCAACGTCCCTGGGAATCGGTGCGCAACAGGCCAACGCGGGCCTCGAATATGTCTACGGCATTCCCAACACCACGACGGTGCAGGTCATACTGATCTGCGGCATCACCGCGATCGCGCTGATCTCGGTGCTTCGCGGGCTCGACGGGGGTGTCAAGGTCCTGTCCGAGCTGAACATGGTTCTGGCCCTCGCGTTGTTGCTGTTCGTGCTGTTCGCGGCGGGTGCGGTCGGCATCCTGACCGAGTTCGTGACCGGACTCGGGGCATATGTGCAGGAGGTCATCCCGCTCTCCAATCCGTTCGGCCGTGAGGATACCGGCTACATGCAGGGCTGGACGGCCTTCTACTGGGCTTGGTGGATCAGCTGGTCGCCGTTTGTCGGCATGTTCATCGCGCGTGTCAGCCGCGGCCGCACCGTGCGCGAGTTCATCACATGCGTTCTGGTGATCCCCAGCGTGGTCTGCGTCCTGTGGATGGCGGTGTTCGGCGGTGCGGCGATCACCGATGTCATCGCCAACCCGGAAACCTCTGCCGTCAAGGCGAACGTGATCGACGCCTATTCGCCGGAACTTTCGCTTTTCGCCATGCTCGACAGCCTGCCGCTTTCGGCGATCACCTCGACCCTGGGGATCGTCCTGGTGATCGTGTTCTTCGTGACCTCATCGGATTCGGGCAGCCTCGTGATCGACACGATCACCGCGGGGGGCAAGGTCGATGCGCCGGTGTCGCAGCGCGTGTTCTGGTGCACGTTCGAAGGCCTCGTCGCGATATCTCTGCTGATCGGTGGCGGCCTGACCGCCTTGCAGGCGATGGTCATCTCGACCGGGCTTCCGTTCACGCTGATCCTGCTCGTCATGTGCTATTGCATCCTGAAGGGCCTGATGTCCGAGAAACGCTGAACGCGGTTCCCACGAACACGGCTGCGATCAAAGCCCCCCGGTTGGAATGACCGGGGGGCTTTGCCCCTTGACAGGGACCTTCATGAACGCGGACTCGTCGAAACACGGGCTATCTCCGTCAATCGCGCGCAGTTTTTCCGCGGCGATGGTGTGCCGAACCTTGGGGCAAAGTGATGCGGGCAATCTGTGGTCGCCGCGGGTTTCGGTGTCGTTTTTCAGCGCCGATCAATCGCTGGCCGGTTGCTTTTTGATCACCGGGCTTGTTACGTTCCCAGAACGAATGGATCGGTGGCGTCTTGTCTGACACTTCCCTTGGGCAAGTCACGAAACCGGTTCGCCAGACAGTAAACGCCAGAGCACCATCTTTCGCGTCATCCTTGTCTTCTGCGGGGCTGTTTCCGGGGATCGGTGCTACGGTTATGTGGCAAGGGAGGGTCTGAATGGCCGATGAAACAACGATCCAAGGTATCCCCGCGCCGGAAGGGGCGTCGGATATCATCGAAACCGATTATCGGATCGGTCAGGACAATATTCAAAGAAAGATCGGGCCGTTCGGTCTCGATATCCACAACCCCGTCTTCATGATTTCCGGCCTCGCGGTCGTGCTGTTCGTGTTCTACGCGCTGGCGCTGCCCGAGCAGGCCGCGTCCGTATTCGAATCCACGAAGAATTTCGTGATCGAAACCTTCGACTGGTTCTTTCTCGGATCGGCAAATATCTTTGTCATCTTCTGCCTTCTGCTGATCGTCACGCCCTATGGGTCTGTGCGGCTCGGTGGCACGGATGCGACACCCGATTACGGCTATACCGGCTGGTTTGCCATGCTGTTTGCCGCGGGCATGGGGATCGGCCTGCTTTTCTTCGGCGTGTCCGAGCCGATGACGCATTTCGATACCGCCCTCGCAGGGACGTCGGCCGGCGAAGGCGGGGTACGGACTGACTGGGCACCTCTGGGCGCCGCAGGCGGTGACGAGGCCGCGGCGCAGCGCCTCGGCATGGCGGCGACGATCCTGCACTGGGGTCTGCACCCCTGGGCCGTCTATTCGGTCGTCGCCCTCGCCCTCGCGCTTTTCTCGTACAACAAGGGTCTGCCGCTGACCATGCGTTCGGCGTTCTATCCCATCCTAGGCGACCGTGTCTGGGGCTGGTGGGGTCATATCATCGATACGCTGGCGGTGTTTGCCACGCTGTTCGGTCTGGCCACGTCCCTTGGCTTCGGCGCGGAACAGGCGGCGGCAGGCCTGACGTTCCTCTACGGGTCTGGTGATGCCGCCGAGGGCACACGCTCGTTCCTCGGCATCACCTACGGTAATGCCGACGAGACCGGTGTCGAGAACGACCCGATGCTGCTTGTCCTGCTGATCACCGGGATCACGGCAATCGCGCTCGTATCGGTCGTGCGCGGGCTTGACGGCGGCGTCAAGCGGCTGTCGGAGATCAACATGGGTCTGGCGGCACTCCTGCTGGTCTTCGTGTTCTTCGTGGCCGGGCCAGTCTTCCTGATCTCGTTCTTCTTCGACAGCATCTATGCCTACGCCCAGAACGTTTTGGCCCTCAGTAATCCGGTGGGTCGAGAAGACGTCAATTACAGCCAGGGCTGGACCGCCTTCTACTGGGCGTGGTGGATTTCGTGGTCGCCCTTCGTCGGCATGTTCATCGCCCGCGTCAGCCGGGGCCGCACGGTGCGGGAATTCGTGATCTGCGTGCTGCTGATCCCGACCACCGTATGCATCCTTTGGATGAGCGTCTTTGGCGGCGCCGCCCTCAATCAGTTTGTGGCCGACGGGTACGAGGGGGCAAAGAACGCCGCGCTCGAGCTGAAGCTGTTCTACATGCTGTCGCAACTGCCACTCGCCACGATCACCTCGACGATCGGGATCATTCTGGTGATCGTGTTCTTCGTCACGTCGTCGGACTCCGGCAGCCTCGTGATCGACACGATCACCGCGGGCGGCAAGGTTGACGCGCCGGTGTCGCAGCGTGTGTTCTGGTGCATCTTCGAGGGCGCCGTGGCGATTGCGCTGCTGATCGGCGGCGGGCTGGCCTCGCTGCAGGCCGCAGTCATCTCGACGGGGCTGCCGTTCACGCTGGTCCTGTTGATCATGTGCTACGCGATCTGGAAGGGCCTCTCGAACGAGAAGCGCTGAGCACCGTCTCAGCCGCCGACACGACGTGAAGCCCCCGGGTGTTGCACTGACGCGTTTTGTGTGGTGGGAGGCTCGCCAAGTTATACAAGATCACCAAACCAAGGCCGCGCTCGCAAGGGGCGCGGCCTTACCTCGCAGATTTCTTCACAATGTCCGATCCGCCTGTGAACTTGCAGCAGCTTATGCCTTGCCACTGCCACTTGATCCCTTGAACCGTGCGCCGAGCTTGGTCCGCATGTAGAGCCGTGGGCGATGAAGCATGCGGTAGATGTCGGGCTGGACCTGCGTTCCATCCTTCCGCATCTTGAAAGCATCCATGCCATGACGCATGGCCGGCGTCATTCGAGGGCGAGCGCGCCGCGCCCGCGGCGAGAGTTCAAAGAACTCCTCGGTCCCCAGTATCCGAAACGCTTGCGGTGTCAGCTTCGTAGGTTCAATGAGGTCGTCGATCTCCTCTTAGAGCCTGATCGGAAATGAGTTGAGTGAATTCAGCAGGTTGTGGTTCTGTTCAGGTGTCGAAGCTGAACGGAGATCACGATGGCCTGGACCG
>NZ_JBAPKY010000031.1:0-49521 GCF_037083785.1 Roseovarius sp. D22-M7 | reverse complement strand
TGCACCGGATCGACAAGCTGCATATGGAATTCCCATTCGCGGGCAGCCGCATGCTGCGGGGTCTGCTGGTGCAGGAAGGCTTCAAGGTCGGGCGGCTGCACGTTGCCACGCTGATGAAGCGCATGGGCATCGAGGCGCTCTATCGCAAGCCGAACACCTCGAAACCGGCGCCGGGGCACAAGATCTACCCCTATCTGCTGCGGAAACTGCCCGTCACCCGGCCCAACCAGGTCTGGGCGATGGACATCACCCACATCCCGATGGCGCGCGGCTTCATATGTCTGGCCGCCGTGCTGGACTGGTTCACCCGGCGCGTCCTTGCTTGGCGGGTGTCGATCACGCTGGAGGCCGATTTTTGCATAAAAGCTGTGGAGGAGGCACTGGTGAANCGCTGGAGGCCGATTTTTGCATAAAAGCTGTGGAGGAGGCACTGGTGAAACACGGCACGCCCGAGATCTTCAACACGGATCAGGGCAGCCAAGGCGGTCTCAACCGGTCGTCGCAACCTCCTTCAAAAGGGTGTTGCGACGACCGCTTGAGACCGCCCAGTTCACGTCGATCGACTTCATCAAGGTGCTGGCCGCACGTGAGATCAGGATCAGCATGGATGGCAAGGGGGCCTGGCACGACAACGTCTTCGTCGAGCGTCTATGGCGGAGCATCAAATATGAGGAGGTCTACCTGCGGGCCTACGCCAGCGTCTCGGAAGCCCGTGCCGGGATTGGCCGCTATCTCGGCTTCTACAATGGCCGGCGCCTGCATTCATCGCTTGACGGCCGGGACGCCCGACCAGGCTTACTTCAATCAGCCGATGCCCAAAGCAGCGGCGGCATAACCGAGGCGGAAAACCACTTAGAAAACGCCCGGAACCTGTTCAGACAAACCAAACCACCTCTAGGCGCGTCTCGGCCGGACATCAAAAGCAGGCCAAGGTGACATCCGGCGGCTCCTGATCATCGGGGCGATGACCCGGATCATGGGCGGTGCGCGCCACAAGATTCCACCCGACAGCTGGCTTGGCCGAATGCGGGCGCGCAAGCCGAAGAGGCTGGGCGCGATCGCGCTGGCCAACAAGATGGCGCGGCAACTCTGGGTGATGCTGACGAAAAACGAGGATTACAGAGATCCGGCGCTGGCAGCGGCGACATGAGTATCATGTCGTAGTTACCAAGTGTCGGTGCCAAGGGGAGTGTGAGAAGCCAACGACCTGAATGGGCGAAACGATCTAACAGATCCGGACCGGGAGAACCAGCAGGCTGCTGCGAGCCCGAGAGCTCGTTGTTCAGATGTGGACCCGATCCGCTGACTACCATCGCGGCCCGCGGCTTTTGGAAATGCCGCATGCCGAGGCCTAACAGAAGTCCGCACTCGATCACACGCCAATAGGGTCAAAAACTTCTTGCACTACGGGCGGCAACCACAGAAGAAGCAGCCTGTTAGGTGATGAACTCCCGTCTGTGCGGGAAATTTGTCTGTCACCGGGCAAGGCCGGAGAAACCCAAGCCCTGGACTGGATGATGTCTCTCCCGCCCAAGACTACTCATCAAGTTAACTGGCTCTCAACTCTGCGCAATTTCGTTGCTGCGTTCACCATATCTTTAAGTTTAAATCAAAATTTAACCGTGTGCCTGATATACGTGCACATGTGTTTAGAGAAGTGGTTGGTTTGTCCGCATCAGTGAGAAAACCGGGATCTGGGTGCCTGTCGTACATATGAAAAATGGTTACGAAATATCGGTTTGGTGCGGCTGCATAGGTTTTGCGCTGCTGGCTTCTGTATCGGCCAGTGCATCAACGGTTACGGTGATTGATCCAAGCACCCGTCGTGGTGGTCCGGTCTCACAAACGTTTCTTGAAAGCCAAGGTGAGAATGTCAGTCTTGTCCGGACGCAACACGGGATCTCCTGTGTTGCCAGTCGGGTCTTGCCGATTGCCGACGCATCGTATTCCGCCCCGAACGGCACTCCGGTTTCCTTTGAAGATGTGACCCGCAGCCCTGCCAGCTCGGTCCAGGCCATCGCGCGTCCGGACGAACCAGTCACGTTCCGAGTCCAGCTGAAATACTCGCCCGATCCTTCAAGGCCGATCGAAATGCGGATCGACGGCCAAACGCTTGACCTCGTGGACGCGCTCGAGCCTAGCAATGACAGCTTGTTGCTGACAGGCGACACCGCGCAGTTGCTGGCGGATGTGCTGCGTCGCGGCACCGCACCGACTCTGCGCGCGACATCTGATGTGACCGGTCGACGGATTATCGACCAGATAATGGCGCCGGATATGGCCGGACTGGACTCCTGTCTGGTCACGCTGGAAGATCCGCCGGCTGTCGATGATCTACCGACCGCAGAAGTTTCGAATTATGATGTAGCGGATGCAGACATACCGGGCTCAGCCATGGAATTGCGGCATGCGGATGACCGCGTGGCTGACACCCCGAACGAGGATGTGCCGGAGAACCTGGGCACGCTGCCTGCGGAAGAGACCGGAGCCTCCCAACCCGTCGTGCCCGTTCCGGTTACAGGGCTGCGGCTCGAGTTTAGCGCACGGCCAGATCCCGAACTGCGCGTAGACCCGAGCGCTTTGAAGCATTGCCGGATGCGTGACATTCCCGACAACGTCTTTCTGGGGCAACTGAGCGCCGTGACCGGCTTTTTCTCGCAAACGCAGGATGTCTATGTCGCCTTCGATGACCGAGGCGAGCTGCAACGGGCATATATTCCTGGAATATTTGATTCCGACCTGACCATGGGATCGAACCGTGCCCATATCAGCCTGGCAGCCGACTCCAATCTTCCAGACCAGCCCAACACGGTGCGCGGCTGCCTCGGGGATGCGCCACTGGAAGCGCCGGTCTGTGCCATCTCGAAATCAGGAGGTGATAGCTATACCGTGGCCGAATGCGGTGTTCTCGGCATGTCGCAGACACGCGAGCTGTACCTGGACGAGGTCTTTGTGCCGTTCTTCACCGGTGTCGATGAGGCGACGCCTGCCATAATGACTACCAACGAGAGGACGGGCAGCGGCAGGTCCTTTTCCAGGCCCGTTGGCAGCTTCCGTAGCTTCAGCGGGCTCGTAGGTGGTGGCGGTGGCAGCAGCCGGGCCAGTTTGGGTGACTTCGAGTCTGACATCATCGTTCCTGGCGGAGGCAGTGCCGAGCCGGGCGAGAGCGGAAGAGATGTTCCGATGGTTCCCCTGCCGGCCGCGTTTTGGATGATATTGCTTGCATTGACCGGATTGTCCGGTGTCAGTGTTCTGAAAAAACGCAAAAAGCACGTCTGACTTGGTGCAATCCATTCGTCGGCAACTGTGGTCATCGAGAGAATAAGACAGGCACGTTCGAAGCTTTGTAATTGATTAAGTAAGAACCGACAACACATTTGTAAATGTCAGAGCCGTTGGGTAAAATGAGAACTCATCGTCCGAACCGGGGCGCCTTAGTATTATCCAGCTGTGAAAACCCAGATCATGAAAAATCTCTTAGGGTTGTTCGATGCGAGGAAAGCAACTTTAGTTGTCGCTTTCGTGCTATTCGGGGCATCGCTGGCGGTGCCTGCCATGTCCTGTACAGTTCCCTACAATGCCGGCGAGCTGGTCCAACGGCTCCTGCATCAGATCAACGAAGAACGACGGCGTTCCGGTCTGCCGCAATTTTATATGTCTCCCTCGCTCGTCAGAGGGGCGCAAATGCACGCTTGCGACAATGCTAACCACGACCGTCTCAGCCATATTGGCACGGATGGCAGTTTGCCCGGTAATCGCGTCTTACGCGTAGGCTATGACTTTGATGTAGTGACAGAAAATGTGGCAATTGGATATTCGAAGGCCAAACAGGTGCTCGAAGCCTGGTTACGGTCTTCTACGCACCGGAAAAACATCTTTGAACCTCGGACAAATGACTTGGGCCTGGCAGTAGCGCGTGGGCACGACGGACGACTGCATTGGGTCATGAATGGCGGTCTGCGCTGAAATCGAGGCTGCGCTGTCAATCAGCATCCAATCGTGACCCCTTGTTGGAGTGCGCCCCTCGGGATGGACAGGATCACGCGTGTGTTTTGACAGGGGTGCGGGCGTGGTTGTTCTCCAACTGGGCGGGGCTGAGATACCCCAAGGCTGAGTGCAGGCGGTGGTGTCAATCCCGGAGCAAAATGGGTCGGGGAAAGGTGTTCATATGGGTCAAATCTCGGTGAAAATACCGGGTCACTTCTCATCGGAAATTTACACCTGCTTAGGGATATGCCTAAGCCTCCTGATTCAGGCCCAGGTGTCCGGTCGAAAATGGGGCCAGTTCATTCTGGCAGATGGTGGCTGCGGAATGGCACATGCATCGCATCCTATACGTCGCGCCCGTCACTGGCAGACACGTAGCCCTTCGCGAGGGACGTGGTCACGCTGCCGAAAACCACCCTTTGGGTGTGTGTCGTGGTCGGTACTGGAAAAAAACGACGCCGCGAGAATTGCGATCGAGTAGCATTTCCTCCAACCTTGCCAAGGCAAATCAATCTCTGACGCGCCATCGCACAAGCAGAGGATTTCATGCTGTCTCCCAAGCTCCAGAGCCTTCTGGATGCGCTGCCACAGGACCTCGAAGAGGCGGGCGCGCGCCATGCATTCAAGCGGGTCGCCCTTTCCCTGATTGCCGAGCCAGAGCAGGCAGTGGCGGTCGTTGCGGCGATTGGCCGTCTCGAGGAGCGTAATAATCACGATGAACGGCTTGTCTCACTCCTGTCATCCACTCTGGATGAGGCTCGTATGGCGCGGGAAAACGGCAAGATTGTGGGAGCGAGCTTCATCAGTCACCTCGAAGGCGAGATTCAGGCTCTCAAGGAAAAAGAGGCCCTCACGGATCGCGGGCGCCTGGTTCTGGCGTCTTGCTGGGTTCGGGCAGGCCTGCACGCCCCGGATGCCCTGGGTGGCGAGTTTCATATGCCAGACGACATGCAGGGAGATCTGGACCTCTCTGACGCGCCCGAGCTTGAGCCGCTCATCGACAAGCTGCTGGAGGAGGTGTCAGGCGGTCGGGTGGACAGCATATCGGCCCTCCATGCCGGTTTTGCAGAGTTGATTGCCACCTTTCCTGCCCCCGTCAGGCAGGCCGTTGTTCGGCACGTCGCATCGCGCCCCAAGACTGTCCTGGGAGAGCTCGGCTGCGCATTGTTGCTCGATGGCAGGGCCGAAATCCGTCGTGGAGCCATCGATGGCCTGGCGGATCGGCTGGCCGCCAATGCGATGACCTCAGACATGATCGGGCGACTGACCGTCATGCGCAGCTGGATCGCAGATGAAGACACGCGTACGGGGATCGACGCTATCGTCAGAAATGCCCTGCGTCATGAGACCGGACGCGCAACATCCAGGGCCGCACCAAAGGTACACCGGGCGCTCACGAGCCTCGTGGACGGCACCGGTGCCCAGAGCATGACCATCGCAATCCAGGCAGGCGGGACGCGCAGCGTCGCGGTGGTGTTGATCAAACAAGGGTTCGGGATCAAGGATGCCTATCTGGTCCCCTGCTCGAGTGCCAGCGAACAACGCCGCTTGATCGATATGATGGCGACCGAGGTGGAGATACGAGACGTACCGGTCGACTACATTGAAGAGGCGATCGCGATCGGCCTGTCCGAGGGCGTGCAGACCGGGCATCCACCCGCCCCCGGTCTGGTCGGCGTGGTCCAGGCCCTGGGCTGGTCCGAGTTGCGTCCGCGACCCGCATCGGTCTCCGAAATTGCCGCCTTGGCCGATCCGGACGGACAGGTTGCCGCGATGTCCCTTCAAGCACGGGGGCGCCTGATCAATGCCAGTTCCGATTGGGAAACGCACTTCCCGATGATTTTCGAAAGCTGGTTTGAAGACAGTGACACCTTCACCACGGCGATCGAAGCCGCGAAGACGCCTGCCGCGCTGAAACGCGACCTGTGGCGAACCCTTGAAGGCCGGAGACCATTCTGGGCCCGCGTGATCGCACGCATGGCGCATTTGCTTCATGCTGCCGGTGATCCGGAGGCAAGGCAGTTTGTCGCCGTTGCCACGGCTTTGGAAGAGGGGCGGGCATTGAAGAAAACGCCGATCATGGAGAGGATCTTCGACCAGTCCTTTCAGGTTTGGTTGCATGAGAGCGTCCTGGGGACCGCATCCCCGGACGAAGATGACCATGTCCCGTTCGAAGTCACCAGCGGCCCCGCACCGGCGGGCATGAAGATACCCGACATCCGTCCGGAGAGACCCGGCGAACTGAGCAAGCTGCTCAAGCCGGCCGGACTGACCGAATGGTGGGTCGATGGTTTCATGATGGGTGTCTGCACGGCGCCCGAGTTCGTTCCGCCGGGAGCCTGGGCCCAGGTCCTGTTGACCATCATCGGACCCGAGATCGAAAGCGACAAGACGCTTCAGCGGATCTTGGACCTGCTGATGCTTCGCTACAATGGCGCGCTGGCAAATCTTCGCACGCCCGTCGGGATCGCATTGATCCCCGAAGAGGAAACGCTGATCTCGATCTGGGCAGATGGCTATCTGACGGCCTGGGAAGGCAATCTGGCGTATTGGCCAAAGGCAAGGCTCGGCAAGGATGACAAGACCGCCCGCAAACTCCTGGAGGATGCCGCATCCTGGCGGGCGGATGCTGACAGCTTCAGAAAAACACTTCCAAACTGGCTGCGCCGGAGATTTGTCGCCCAGGCGGGGCCGTCTTGACGGGGTGTCGGTTCCGCCCTGCCCCCTGTCGAGTCCGCTTGCCCTGGCGTGCCCGCCCGACACCACCGCGTCACGCGTGACCTCGATCCGCATGCCCGGGCTTCAGACCGGGATGCCATTCCGCCGCGGCGCTTTCAACCCCTATTCTCGACCCAAACCGCCGCAGCTTGTCGGCCTTCGCTATGTTCGGTAATATTGCATTATCGGACATGACGGATATCGGGCGGGAGAAGGATGAAACCGGCAGCGTCGCAAGGTGATTTTCGACCCGACACGCGCTCAGACACCGTCGATCAGGATGTCGAGGGCGCGCTTCAGCGCGTCGCGATGCCCCGCCAGCGACCCGACCGGCGCGCCCAGCTCGGCGCCCGGCACGGCGGCGCGTTCCTGAACGCGGAAGATCCACTCGGCCCCCTCGAGCTCGACCGATGGCGTCAGGCCCGGCAGCGCGGCATGACGCCCCGCCGCGCGCAAGGGCGCCATGATGCGCGACGCGTCGATGCCGATGAGGTCGGTCTGCAGGTCGATCACCAGCTGTCCCCCCTGCAGGCGGTGCACATCGAACTGCGCCATCCGGGTGGCGCCTCAGAAGCTTCGGAAATGCGCGAGGGGCAGCCCCTCGCCGGCCACCTCCTCGGAATAGGCGGCAAGCGCCGCGCGGTTCTCCTCGCGCCAGCGGCGATTTCTCTCGAGCCGCGCTGCATCAGAAATCGCCGCCTCGGCAAGGCGCGACATGTTGAGGCCAAGCGCCCGGGCCGCGTCCGCGACCTTGGCATCCAGCGTCAGGTTGACCTTGACCCGTCCCATCGCACCCCTGGAGCATACGTATGGACAAAAAGCATAAGCCGACGGATTCCCCTTCGCAAGACACCCCGGACGAGATCGCCCTGCCCGCCGATGTCGCGGGATCCGGCAGCCTGGACCGGCTGGTGGAGACCGCGCGGGATTATGCGGAACATGCCGCCTCCAACAACACGCTGAAAGCCTATGCCGCCGACTGGGCGCATTTCGCGCGCTGGTGCCGGATGCGCGGCACCGACCCCCTGCCCCCTTCTCCTGAACTGGTCGGCCTCTATATCGCTGATCTGGCCGCCGCGCAGGGCAAGACTCCTGCCCTCTCGGTCGCCTCGATCGAACGCCGCCTGTCAGGGCTTGGCTGGGGCTATGCGCAGCGCGGTCAGCCTCTCGACCGCAAGGACCGCCATATCGCCACCGTACTGGCGGGCATCCGGCGCAAGCACGCCCGCCCCCCCGTGCAGAAAGAGGCGATCCTGGCGGACGACATCCGCGCCATGGTGGCCACCCTGCCCCACGATCTGCGCGGGTTGCGCGACCGGTCGATCCTGTTGATCGGATTTGCCGGAGGTCTCAGGCGGTCCGAGATCGTCAGCCTCGACCACGGCAAGGATGACACGCCCGATGCGGGCGGCTGGGTGGAGATCATGGACCAGGGCGCGCTGATCACCCTGCGTGGCAAGACCGGCTGGCGCGAAGTGGAAATCGGACGCGGTTCGAACGAGCAGACCTGTCCCGTGCATGCCTTGCAGCAATGGCTGCATTTCGGGCGCATCAGTTTCGGTCCAATTTTTACCGGCGTGACACGCGATGGCAAGCGCGCACGGGAGACACGCTTGAACGACAAGCATGTTGCGCGATTGATCAAGCGATGCGTGCTGGACGCCGCCCTGCGCCCAGACCTGCCCGATGCGGAGCGTGTGAAGCTCTATTCCGGCCATTCCCTGCGCGCCGGTCTTGCCAGCAGCGCCGAGATTGATGAGCGCCATGTCCAGAAACACCTGGGCCATGCCAGCGCCGAAATGACCCGGCGCTATCAGCGCAGGCGTGACAGGTTCCGCGTGAATCTGACCAAGGCGGCAGGGTTGTGACTCCCCTTCCCTTCTGCAGGGTCGCCACTGACCCCATCATTGCAGCCGCTCAGCGATCCATATCTTGATCAGCGCCTGACGGGTGATGCCGAGCGTACGAGCCTGTCGGTCAAAACCGGCGACAACCCAGGCCGGAAAATCCACGTTCATGCGCTTTGGCATATGCCAGAAGCCCGGACTTGGGCACCTCGCTGAGGAGGCGCTTGTTTTTTAAGCTATGCGACGCGCGCGATGCTGCATTGCAGCGAAAGTCCTTCCCGACCGTACATTTGAATGTCATCCTGAGTTCATTGATATCGCGAGCTCTTCCTCCTCCCTGAGCTTCTCGATACAAGGCGGTGACGCTCTCTCCTCCCTGCGTCACCGCCGTCTTTCCCAAAAAATGCACTGCGTTGCCGAGGGACGCATGAGAGCGGCCAATCGGTCTCGTATTACTGACCGGGTCTCATCGCATCCTTGCGTCGGCGGCCTGCACGTCCCAGTCCCCGGTTTGAAATCAGGGACCAGCTACATAACTGCAAGTGGATGACGGTAATGTGCCGCACCGCAGAAAATACAAGGAACCCGCATGGCTTTCGATACACCTGGTCACGACACCGCGGCTTTTGGAACCAAAGGTCCGGACCAAAATCTTGAACCGCTCACGATTCCGCGCCGTCACGTCGGTCCCAAGGACGTCGCGATCGACATCACCTATTGTGGTGTTTGCCACACCGACATCCATTTCGGACACGACGATTGGGGCATGACCACCTACCCTCTGGTGCCAGGCCACGAAATCGTGGGCCGCGTTACCTCGGTCGGGGACGAGGTCACCGCGCATAAAATCGGCGACCTCGTCGGCGTAGGGTGCCTGGTGGACAGCTGTCGCGCTTGCCCCTCCTGCGCGAAAGGCGATGAGCAGTATTGTCAGAACGGTGCCACGCAGACCTACGGGTCGCCCGACCCCCATCTGGGCGGCACCACACATGGCGGGTACTCGGCATCCATCGTCGTGGATGAACACTTCGTGCTGCGCGTGCCCGAAAGTCTTGACACAAAGGCCGTGGCGCCGCTCCTCTGTGCTGGTATCACGACATATTCACCACTGCGTCACTGGAACGTGAAGCCCGGGCAGAAGGTCGGTGTCATCGGCCTCGGCGGACTGGGACATATGGGCGTGAAGTTTGCCGCCGCAATGGGCGCAGAGGTTACCATGATCACCCGTTCGGCGGGCAAGGGCGAGGACGCCAAGGCCCTGGGCGCGCACCGGGTCCTTCTATCCAGCGACGCTGATGCGATGGCGGCCGAGGCGGGGAGCTTCGACTTCTTGTTGGATACAATCCCCGTGGGTCACGACATCAACCCCTATCTGCAGCTGCTGAAGACGGATGGCGCAATGGCTATCGTCGGCGCCATCGATGCGATCGAGCCGGTTCAAGGCTTCAACCTGATCTTCGGACGCCGCACGGTTGGCGGCTCGCTGATCGGCGGCCTTCCCGAGACGCAAGAGATGCTCGATTTCTGCGCCAAGCACGACATCGTCTGCGATATCGAGATGATCGGCATGCAAGACGTCAACGAGGCCTGGAAACGTGTTCAAGCAGCCGATGTGAAGTACCGCTTCGTGATCGACATGGCGAGCCTGAAGGGCGACGCGTGAAGCCTGGCGGATACTTGGCTCGGCCGCCCACGGCAGCCGAGCCAAGTGACGTTTGATACCACAAACGGCCTGATCCAGACGGACATTCTGAAAGTCTCGCGCGTATGTCGGGTGCTCCACCTGCGCCAATCCGCGTGTCAACCCGAAGGGCTCTAGGGGTGGTTGACGTTCACCTGAGTCGAATGACACTCGCGCGATAGCGCCCGCGCATCAAATACCCGGCTGATTGATCGGCATGTCGTGCGGCTGGTGAAACGCTGCATGCTGGCCGCCAGCCTGCGCCCGGATATACCAGAAACGGAGCGTCTCGCGCTCTTATCGGGCCATGCCTTGCGCGCCGGGCTCGCCAGTTCGGCGGAGGTGGACGAGCGGCATGTGCAACGCCATCTTACCCATGCCTCGGTCGAGATGACCCGCCGCTACCCGCGCCGCCGTGACCGGTTCCGCGTCACCTGACGAAAGCGGCGGGGTTGTAGCCGCGCGCGCAAATGTTTCGCGCGCGAAACATTTGCGCCTTGGTCAGTCCTGCGCCGCGTCGCGCAGCCAGGCCTCGAGCCGCGCGCGGAACGCGGAATCAACACCCGGTCCCGACAGGCGCAGCGCCCCGCCGCTCTGGTCGAGAAAGACCCCCGGCGAGATCTCCGTGGTCGCGCGCGATGTGCTGCCCGCGGCGCGTTTCGGCGCGGCCGGGGTTGCCGGTGCCGCGGGCACCGGCGGCGCGGTCTCGGACGCGATGAAGGCCTCCAGCAGGGTCTGCTCGACCTCGGGATCCTTGGCGGGCGCGGCCTCGAGATGGCGGCGCAGCCGGGTCTGAGCGCCCGCGTTGCCCTCTACAATCTTCACCAGCGACAGGCCCACCCGTTCGGTCAGCGCCTGCGGAAAACGTACGAAATCGCCCATGGTTTCGTACAAGGTGAGGAACGATCCGATCTTCGAGCGTTTCGCCCGCGAGGCGGTGGCGAAAAGCGATTGCAAAGCGGTTTTCGTGGATGGGTAGACGCCGGCCTCGACCGCCTTCGCCGCGATCCGCGCGCGTTCGTAATAGGACAGGCCGAGGCGGATCTCGTTTTCCTCGACCATCGCCAGGTAGGCGCCTTGCGCGCTGTCGGGCCGGCGCAGCAGCGCCAGCACCGTGGCGAACCGGGCCTCGCCGGTCTCGGCGTGCAGGCGCGCCAGCGCCGTCAGCCGGCGCCAGCCCGAGATCAGCCCGTAGCGCCCGTCGCCCATATCGGCGACCTCGATCGGGCTGCGCTGCCCATGCGCGCGCAGGCTGTCGAGCAGGGCGGCGAAATCCGGGTCATCCTCGGTGCCGGGATCGAGCCGGTCGCGGATCAGCCACGCGGTCTCGATCTTGTCGAGCGGCAGCCGCAGCACCAGCCGGCCCTCGCTGCGCGCGCTGTCAAGCTCCTGCCGGACTTCGTCGAAGGCGGCGTTGACCGATGTCTCGCCGGCAATGCGCGCGATCGGGGCTGAGGAGGCGCTGCCGCCCGATGCGGGATCGGACGGGGCGAGGTGATCCTGCAGCGGACCCCCGAGACGTTTACGCTTGGCCATGGGCAACCTCCCGAAATGCAAGGCAGGATGGGCTGGATGTTTCGCACGCGAAACGCACCGGGTGCGGGTCAAATGTTTCGCATGCGAAACATTTCGATGGCCGGGCGCGCATCAGGCGGGCGGTCATTGCGCGGCCTCCGATGTGGCCTTTTCCAGCTGGTCGCGGCGCCACACCCCGTAAAGCAGCTTCTTGAAGGCAGCATAGGTCGCGTCGAACGTTTCGCGCCCACGGATATAGGTCTCGCGGTTGAAATCGCGGTAATCGGCCTCGTAGATCCCGCTGACCTGCTCGCCGGCCTGGCCGATCAGCGCGGTGTAATCCTGCCGCTGCGGCGCCAGCGCAGGCCCCAGATAGGCTTGCATCAACCCGGCCAGTTCCGCCTGCTGTGCTGCGTCGTAGCGGGTGATGATCGCGCGTACCGCGTCCCATTCGAACCGCACCCCGTCGCGGCCAAGCGCGCGGGCCGCCATGTTCTCGCCCTCCTCGATGGACTGGAAGGTGGCGTGCAGCATCTCGAAGAACCGCCCCGTGGAATCGAATTCGAGGAACGACGCACCCAAGGGCACCAGCAGGATGTCGGCGGCGGCCAGCCCGTTGATCGTGAGGTAGCCGAGGGCAGGGGGGGTGTCGAGAAAGACGAGGTCGTAGTCCTGCAGCACGCCATCGGCCTCGAGGCTTTCGGTGAGCGCGTCCCACAGCTTCCAGCTGCGCGCGGCCATGCGCCAGACCGGGATCTGGAACTCGGACCAGTAGAGGTTCAGCTGCGCGCCGATCAGGTCGATATTGGGCCAGTGGGTCTTCTGGACGAGATCCTGCGCGCGCATTTTCATGGCATCGGCCAGGGTGTCGTCGATCGGCAGCGGCGCCTCGTTGCGCTGCGCGCGCTGGCGGTTGTCCTCTTGCAGGTGACGTCCGTAATGGCGGGCCAGAAGCGGGAAGATCGTGGCCCATTCATCCTCGACGCGGCCGCCGAAGATCGAGGTCATCGAGCCCTGGCTGTCGAGATCGATCACCAGCACCCGGTAGCCGTCGAGCGCCGCCGACATCGCCAGATGCGCTGCCGTGCTGGTCTTGCCGACCCCGCCCTTGAAATTCGCCACCGCCACCATCTTGGCGGGCTGACCCTCGGGGCGCCAGGGCTGGTACTCCTTGGTCTTGGATCCTTCGGCCGCGAAATGCGCGCGCAACCGCAGCACCTCGTCGAGGGTGAACCATTTCGCCCCGCTGGCGGTCTCGGACCGGCCCTGCGGCAGGTCGGGATTGGCCTTCAGCACGCGGCGGAAATGCGCGGTGGCGATAGGGATCAGGTAGCGGGTGATCTCCCAGGTCGAGAAGCGCCGCAACTGCCGCCCGCCGCCCTCGTCGAGCCCGCGCGAGGCGAGATCGCGGCGCCCGCGCAGGCAGGCCTCGGCGATGCGCCCGAAATCGGTCGTCCGCTGCGGTGCGTCGAGCTCGGCCATCGCCGCATCCGGGGAGATGTTGAAATATGGGGGTAGGGGGGACGACCCGTCATGTGCCATGATTTGCCTCATGTGATGCGTTTCGGGATATGTACCCTAAATTTGCGAACATGAAAATGAAATCATGCTTTCACGCGATGCGATTCGGCTTGTGACGGTTTTTTCTCTGCAAATTCCGTGGTTTCAGCCCGATCTTCGGTGGGATCGGAGAGAGGACAGGAAATTCCTGTCGTTAGAATGGTGTTATTTATAGTTAGGCATGTCCAGCTTGTCGGTAGAGGTTTGATTTTATAGAGCTTTCGGTAGCCTTTTTGGCTTCGTGCGATTCCGATCCCACGATATCGCGACTCCGAACCCACGTTGAACCGATTCCGAAGCCACGTTCCCGCGGCCTTGGGTGCTGGACGTAGGGGATGCCTGTGGATAAGGTGGCGATAATGAAACCCCGAAACAAAAAGAGCAGGCCGGGGGCAGGCAGGGCATGGGCGGTGAGGCAGGATCAGAAGGGCGCAGGCTGCTGCCGGACCGTCATCCGACGGCGGATTTCGTCGTCTGCGACATCCTCGACGCGCTGCCCAAGAACGATCTCGCCTCGATGGAGCATCCGCTGTTCTCGCTGTCGACCCGGGCGGATCTGCGGGTGCTCAGCTATGCCCATAACGATGTCACCGTCACCATCACGCCCTCGGTGCGCGGGCGCGCGACGCTGTTTGACAAGGACATCCTTATCTATTGCATCAGCCAGCTGATGGCGGCGCTCAATGCCGGGCGTCCGGTCAGCCGGACGGTGCATCTGCGCGCGCATGATCTTCTGGTGGCGACCAATCGCGAGACTTCCGGAGACGGCTACCGCCGGCTGGTCGAGGCGTTCGAGCGTCTGGCCGGCACCCGCATCACCACCAATATCAGCACCGCCGAGATCGAGGAGACCACCGGCTTTGGGCTGATCGAGGCGTGGCAGATCCAGCGCCGGACGCGCGGCGGGCGCATGGTGTCGGTCAAGGTGTCGCTGGCCGAGTGGCTCTACCGGGCGGTGCTGGCGAAATCGGTGCTGACCCTCAGCCGCGACTATTTCCGCCTGCGCAAACCGCTGGAGCGGCGGATCTACGAGCTGGCGCGCAAGCATTGCGGCCATCAGCCCGAATGGCGCGTCTCGCTGGCCGTGCTCGCGCACAAGTCCGGCTCGGCCTCGCCGATCCGGGTGTTCCGCCGGATGATCCGCGACATGATCGCCGCCGACCACCTGCCCGATTACGAGCTGGCCGAGGCGGCGGGCGACATCATCCATGTGCGCCCGCGCCGCGTCGTGCTGGCCCCGGGCGAGGGGCCGCGCCCCGGCGCCGCGGCGCTGGACGAGGCGCGCCGCCTGATCCCCGGCGCGGATGCCTACGCGCTCGAGGCCGACTGGCGCGCCTGGTGGGCCGCCACCGGCCGCCCCCGCCTGCGCAGCCCCGACGCGGCGTTCCTCGGCTGGGTGCGCAAGCGGGCGGGGGCCCGCAGCAAGGGCTGAGGCGTCACCGATCCGCAGTGGCGCGGGGGACGGGTCATGCCTGCACGGCGCTTGTGCCCCGGATTTTAACTAAATCTTGTCTTGATCGTGTTTGGCTTTGCCCATGAAAAGCCCTTAGCTTGATGGAGACCGGGTTGCGATATTCGCCATACGTCCGAGGCCCCGTATCGTCAGGATCAGAAGAGGCGTCACATGATCGTCGGAATAATCCTTGTCGGAGGCGTGATCGGGATCCTAGCCGCCGGGGCTGCCCTGGTTCTGGGGCAGGGGGTCTGGATGGCGCTGCTGGTCTATTCCGGCACCGGCACATTGGCGGTTCTCGTTTGCGCCGGCCTCGTGGCGCTGCGGGCGGACCGTGCCGCGCAGCCCGGGACCCGCTCACTGACCCGTCCGCAGCGTGGCTGAGGCGCTGCGCCGCGTCCCCGGGGCAGGGCCGGGTATCGCGGTTCCGCATCCGGTATAGTGCTTGAAATTTGCGCAAAATCCCGCTCAAAAGCCCGCATTGCGACACATGTTTGCCATTCGGCCATGGCAATCCCACGTCATATCCCCTTGGAAGCGGCATGATATGGGGCGCCGGGTCATGCCCGGCCCGCATGACGGATCATGACGCACCGATCATGACACAGCATGGCGGGGCAGGATGACAACCGGCGCGACATCGGAGAATGCCTATATCAGGGCCTTGCGGGGATTGCGGGGCACCCTGGTGCTGGTGGGAGTGTTCAGCGCGTTCATCAACCTGCTGATGCTGACCGGCCCGGTCTATATGCTGCAGATCTACGACCGGGTGCTGTCATCGGGATCGGTCGCCACGCTTCTGGGGCTGTTCGCCATCGTCGTGGTGCTTTACGCGTTTCTCGGCCTCTACGAATTCCTGCGCAAGCGGCTTTTGTCGCGCGCGGCGCTGCGGCTCGATGCGCGGGTGGGCGAGGCGGCGTTCCGCCTCGCGCTGTACTCCGCCGGCCCCGAGGCGCGCCGCAGCGCCGCGCCCGGGGGCCAGCCGGTGCGCGATCTCGAGATGATCCGCGGCTTCATGAGCGGCGGGGCGATCACCGGGCTTTTCGACCTGCCCTGGACGCCGCTTTTCCTGGGGCTGATCTTCCTGATCCATCCCTGGCTGGGCGCGCTGACACTGGTCGGGGCCGGGGTGGTGGCGCTGGCGGCGCTGCTCAATCAATGGCTGACCAGGGGGTCGATCCGGCAGGCGATGACGCTCGACGGGGTCGAGCGCGGCTTCGTCGAGCAGGCGCGCGGCGATGTCGAGACGCTGCACGCGCTCGGCATGCGCGAGCGGCTGGTCGCGCGCTGGCGCGGGCTGCACGATGCGGCGCTGGCCGCCGGCCAGGTCGGCAGCGACCGCTCCGAGGGGTTCGGCGCGTTCTCGAAATCCTTCCGGCTGCTGCTGCAATCGGCGATCCTGACCATGGGCGCCTTCCTGGCGCTGCGTCAGGAGATCTCGCCGGGCATGATCATCGCCGCCTCGATCATCGCCGGCCGGGCACTGGCCCCGGTCGACCAGGTGATCGGCCAGTGGCGCGCCATCGGCCGCGCCCGCGAGGCGCATCGGCACCTGCGCGAGGCCTTCGACCGGCTGCCCGCCGAGAAGCCGCGCATCGATCTGCCCGCGCCGGGGGGCGATCTGCAGGTCTCCGCGCTGACCAAGCTGGCCCCGGCCGGCGAGGTGCCCGGGGCCGAGCAGCCGCGTATCCTCGACCGGGTCGGCTTCGCGCTCGAGGCCGGGGACGGGCTGGGCGTGGTGGGCAACAGCGCGGCGGGCAAATCGACGCTGGCGCGGCTGCTCGTCGGGGCTTGGTTACCGGATGCGGGGCAGATCCGGCTCGACGGGGCGACGCTCGATCAATGGAGCCCCGAGGCCCTGGGCCGGCATGTCGGGTACCTGCCGCAATCGCTGCAGATGCTGCCCGGCAGCGTGGCCGAGAACATCGCGCGTTTCGACCCAGAGGCGCAGGATGCCGACATCATCGCCGCGGCTCGCATCGCCGGGGTGCACGAGATGATCCTCGCGCTGCCCGATGGCTACGCCACCCACATGGACCGGATGACCCGGCCGCTGTCTGGCGGCCAGATCCAGCGGCTGGGGCTGGCGCGGGCGGTGTTCGGCGCGCCGCGCCTCATCGTGCTGGACGAGCCCAATTCCAATCTCGACGCCGATGGCGACGATGCCCTCGCGCAGGCCATCCGCACCATGCGCGCGCAGGGCAGTGTCGTCGTGGTCATGGCGCACCGGCCGAGCGCCATCACCGCGGTCAACAAGATCCTGCTGCTGCACCAGGGCCGGGTGGCGAAATTCGGCGACAAGGACGAGGTGCTGCAAAGCACCCCCCGTCCGGTCTCGGTCGTGGCACGGTGAAGGGCGCGCAGATGTCCGCAGACGCCTTCTCGGCCCCGCGCCTCAAGACCGACCTGTCGGGGTCGGGCCGCGGCGGCATGCTCGCCGGGCTCGTGCTGCTGGTCGTGATCGCCGCCTGGGCGGCGCTGACCCCGATCAGCGGGGCGGTCGTCGCGTCCGGGTCGGCGGTCGTGCGCGGCCAGCCCAAGATGGTCCAGACCCTCGATGGCGGCATCGTCGCCGAGATCCGCGTCGCCAATGGCGACCTGGTGCGCGCCGGCGATGTGCTGTTGCGGCTCGACCCCACGCTGCTGCGCATCAATCTCGACATGTACCGCCACCGGCTGGCCGAGACCCGCGCCGAGATCGCCCGCCTGCAGGCCGAACAGGCCGGCGCCGCGCAGCCGCGTTTCGACTACGACACCATGTATCTCGACGGGCTCGATCTCGGGCGGATCAACCAGGGCCAGGCGGATATCTTCGCGGCCCGCCACGAGGTGATGGCGGGGCGCGAGACCCAGCTGCGCGAGAAGATCGCGCAGTTTCATAACCAGATTTCCGGCGTCGAGGGGGTGACCGGGGCCAAGCGCGACCAACTGGAGCTGATCGAACAGGAACTGGCCGATATCCGCGGCCTGCACGCCGAGGGGCTGGCCCGCAAGAGCCAGATGCTCGAATTGCAGCGCCGGCGCGCGCGGCTTCTGGGCGAGATCGCCGAGCACCGCTCGGAACGGGCCCGCATCCGCAACTCGATCCGCGACACCGAGCTCGAGATCCTGCAATCGGACCGGCAGTTCCGCGAACAGGTGGTCACCGATCTGCGCGCCGCGGCGCGCGCCGCCGAGGAGATGGTCCTGCAGATCGTCACCGCCGGCAAGCAGCTCGAACGGATCGAGATCTTGTCACCGGTGGATGGCATCGTGCACGAGATCCAGGTCTTCAACGCCGGCGGCGTCGTGCCGCCCGGGGAGACGATGCTGCAGGTCATCCCGATCTCCGACGGGGTCGATTTCGAGATCCGGGTCCCGCCCGACGCGATCGACCAGGTGGCGCGGGGACAGCGCGCCAAGCTGGTCTTCTCGGCCTTCAACACCCGGACCACGCCCGAGATCTTCGGCACCGTGTCCGATATCTCGCCCGACACGGTCACCGATCCGGCGACAAGGCAAAGCTTCTACCGGGTGACCCTGGTCGTGCCGCCCGAGGAACTGGCCCGCCTCGAGGGCCAGGAGGTGCTGCCCGGCATGCCGATCGAGGCCTTCCTGCAGACCGGCGCGCGCACCGTGCTGAGCTATCTTGTCCGCCCGCTGACCGATCACCTGCGCCGCGCCTTCCGCGACGGCTGAGAGGCCGGTCACACATCAAAAAGCGTCAGCCGGGCGCGGGCAGGGGGCGTCGACAGCAGGCCGCATCGAAATCGCCTCGACTTCATTTCGGGCAGGGTGGTATGCACCGTGTGTGTCGAAACGAAGGACGGGATAGCGGCATGAAGCGAGGCAGGCCCTTTTACAAGCGCGAACGGTAAGCTAATCTTTGCCCTCTGGACAAGCTCGAGCGTAGGTCAAGCTATTCTCTGCTCCTGCTGATCGGGTTGGTTTTCGATCTTGCTTCGTGAACAGACCACAGTGGCGATCTGTCCAAAATTCCCCTTCGGGAAGCCATTCTTGAACCACACAGCGACCTCGGAGTGGACACAGTTTTTCTGTAGCTCAGACGCAGACACAACCTCGAAATGAATTGCGGGAGATTTCGGACATGGGCGATATAGTTTCAGTATCGAATGCGCAAGAACTCAGGAAAGCACTGGTCGACGCCAGAGGCGGAGAGACGATCAAGCTGGCGGGCGGAAATTATGGCCAGCTTGATCTCAAGACGGCCAATACGTTCGGAGTACAGGCAATCTACGACGCCCCAGTCACGATCACCTCGGTTGATCCGGACGACCGTGCCTCATTTTCCGGAATAGACCTGAGAGGGGTGAAGAACCTGACATTCGACAATGTGATTTTCGAGTCGAATTACACGGGATCAGCGACTTGGGTTTCGCCTTTCAGTGTGGGTTACAACAGCTCCGACATAACATTTCGCAACTCTCTTTTCGAAGGCAAACCGGCATCGAGCAGCGATCCGACGGCGGATGGGTTCGCGACAGGCAAGGGCCTGGCCGTGCGCGGAGGAAGTTCCAATATTCTAGTTGAGAACAACGAGTTCAGCACATGGGAAACCGCCATTCAGTTTGGCGGAGTTCAGAATGTTCAAATCGTTGGTAATGAAGTACATTCGAGTCGAAAAGACGCGATGCAATTTTCAAACGTACAAGACATTGTGATCGCAGACAATTACATGCACTCCACCAACAGGTCAAAGGCCTCCGGCGATCACGCCGACATGATCCAGTTCTTCAATCTCGGGGGGCGCTCGACGGATATCACCATTCGTGGCAATACGATCGATGTCGGGGACGGGGATGGAACGCAAAGCATTTTCATGCGCAATGAGGTGGTGGATCGTGGCCAAGCCGGTGAGGAATCATATTACAAGAATATCCTCATCGAGGAAAATGTGATCCTCAATAACCATCTGCATGGTATCACGGTTGGACAAACGGACGGACTGGTTATTCGCAAGAATTCCGTTCTTGATGCTGACGCAACAATTTCTGCCGGCGTCGCGACACCAAGGATAAACGTGAAATCGGACTCGACCAATGTCTTGATCGAACAGAATGCAACCGCGGAGATCGATGGCCACAGGGGGCAGTCGGACTGGACTGTTTCCGATAATGCACTGGTCCAGAACACGGATCTCAACGCACCGGGCTATTACGAAACCGAATTTTTCACGTCAACCATGAGCGGCGCGGCCAATGGGTACATCGCCGATCCGAACGGCACGATCGCGCAGCTCGGGGCCGGCGCAAGCCGCCTGCAACTCGACACGCCTCCCGAAGGTCTCAGAGCGGCTTTCGACGTGGCGAATGATACCGATGCGGATGGTGCAACCGCGCTCGTTTTCGACGCGGGCCACACATATGGGGCGACGGGTAAAGTCGCCGCTTCCGATGCCCAGTTCATCTGGGATTTCGGGGATGGGACGGGGGCGACCGGGCAGGTGGTGCGTCACACCTATGCCGAGGCCGGACGCTTCGAGGCGACGCTGACGGTCGTGACACCGGACGGGGCCGCGGCGACGGCGGAAAGCGAGATCGCGATCATGGGGGAGGACGTGCTCTCCTTCGATCCGCAGACCGGATTTTTCCAGGCCGAGGGATATGGCGACGCAACGGAGATAGACAACAGCGACAGGGCGTCGGTCGCGACCGATGGCGGTTATGGCATCGACCTCGGCGGCGGGGGTGTTGCGGTCGGTGTGAGCAAATCCCAGTTCGCACGATTTTTCGGGGCTGAAAGCTTCGACATGTCGATGACATTGCGCGCCGATACGCTTGGCAGCACCGGCGAAGTGGCGCGGGTTCATGCCAATTTTGATCTTTCGGTTGTCAGTCGGGGCGAGGTGGCTGTGAGGTTGGAAACCGATTCCGGCGCTATCAAGCTGACCACGACGAGGGTCACGGTAAATGACGGAAACGATCACGATATCCGAGTTTCCCTGGACAGCGCATCAAGTCGTCTCGAGATCCATGTCGATGGCGCGCTTGCGGCCACAACGGATGTAGAAGGTGCAGTACGCGCGGACTTTCCGCGCAACCTTCACTTCGGCAACGCATGGGGCAAGCAGAATTTCGACGGCACATTGACCGCCTTTGATCTGTCCGTCGGCAATCGGGATTATCCCGATTACACCGGCGACCCGGCGGCGATTCCAAACGAGGCAGTACCGATCGACGACCTGCAGCGCAGCGAGCCGGCTGCGACCGATCCTACCCAGAATGACGGGCCGCAGACCATAGCGCCGGATGAAAACGATGCGCCGGATGACAGCGAGGAGGCACAAGCCCCCCACGTTATCATCGACGCCGAGGCGGACCGCATCGAGGTGGTGCTCGATGACGCTGACGCGGCCAATGCCGATCCGGTTCCGGTCGTCACCAGCCCCGTCGGGTATGAACAGCGCGGGGCGATCAGCACCGCCTGGACCCGCCATTATAACAGCGAAGACATCGGCACCTCGGAGGATTCAGAGGAATTCGTGGACTATGCGCAGGACTTTGCCGTCTGAGCGTCATCCACGTTGCGCATCATGCTGGCTATGATGTCAAGATGGCTGGCACGGTGACGGAGCTTCAAGATCTGGCTGAGCAAAAGACCAAGATATATGCAGTAAAAAAGCCACGAGATGATACTTAGGATCAGATGAAAGACGTTTATCTTGATGAGCATCTGCTATACAACCTGCCTGTCGATGAGATGGAGCGGAGCTTGTCCATGAAAGTTCGTGAATCTTCGAACGCGGCTGTTTCAGTGGTCGAACCCAATCACTGGAGAGCGCCGTTGTTCATTGTGGGCGCCTCTCGATCCGGAACCGCAATGTTGCGGTCGATATTGATGCAAAACAAAATCGTAAGTCTGACGGGTGAGACGCATTATTTTGACGACTTGCGCCCGCGATTCATCGGAAAGAATCTGGACGAAATCGAAGAAGGTGATCTCGAGGTTTGCTGTGATTATTTCCGGGCCCAGACGGACAGGCCTTATGGCAAGAGTGGTAACCCCGAAAATAGTTGGTTGAGCCGTAAAGAACTGCTCGCTACAGCGAAGAAGCTCGGAACAGATGTCGACAGCCTCTTCGAGGCTTATTGCAAACTGAGTGCGAGCAGATCCGGAGCAGAAATCTGGGGCGAAAAAACACCACGACATATTTTCAGAATAAATGATATCGTACAGAGGTTTCCCGAAGCCCGCTTTATTTGTATGATACGGGATCCGCGCGCTGTCGTGGCTTCATACAGGGACTGGAAATTTCAAGGAAATGGCTCATCCATAGAGCAAGATGAAGATTACAAGAAAGTGGTTTCGAAAGAGGCGGACAGAACTCGTCAGTCCTATCATATCATTATTGCATCCATGATGTGGCGCGCTGCTGCAAATGCCGCGCTGCAGGCGCAAAAAACCCTTACACCAAGAAAAGTGAAGATCATTAAATACGAAGATGTGATTGCCTATCCGGAACGGGTAATCTCTGATCTTTGCTCTTGGTTGGACATCGAATACCAACTGGAAATGCTGCAAGTCCCACTTCACAACAGTTCGGCATTCGCCTTCCAGTCCTCGGCTGGTGTAAGTCAGGCCCCGCAAAACAGATGGCGCGAAGTCCTTGCCCGAAATGAAATAGCAATGATTCAAAGTCTTGTACATGGCCCAATGAAAAAGTTAAATTATGAGCAGGAACCATGTAGAAAGACACTATTTTACACAGCAAAAACTTATTTAACTCTACCGATCTCGGTCTGGAGGGCTGCAAAAGTCAATCGCTCGCGGTACAGCTCTCTTGCAACTTATTTTGGAAAGCGGATACGAGCAGCCTTGCATGGTTAATACGATGGTCAGCAGGGAATTCAATACTGCAAGGGAATTGAAACATATCTCGACCGACTCGGCGAATTTGAGCCTCGTTGTTGTTTTTTATCTTATTTCAATTGTAATACCTGTTTCTTTCAATATTGGTGGTCTCAATATAACACCGGTCAGATTGTACCTAATGCCTGTAATTGTCTACCTCGTATGGGGGCTGCTGACAGGCAAATATGGAAAATTTTTGCCAGTCGATGTTCTTTTCTTCTGTCATTTTTTCTGGATCATCGTAGCTCTGGGAGTAAACAATCCAAGCAAGGCCATCTCTCAATTTGGGTCTGTTGGAGTGGAGTTTTTAGGTGCCTACCTAATAGGTCGGATTCTTGTTCAGAATGCTGAGACATTTGCCAAGTTGTCCCGTTTGATCGTTCTTCTGATCCTTTTCACGGTGCCGTTCGCGATGATTGAAGCCTTTACCGGTCGTTCTTTGTTGATCGATTTGTTCAAAACGGTGCCTGGAGTTAACGCAGTATCTTATGCTGTAAGCGAGGCGCGCTTCGGTCTGAACCGTGCACAAGTTCTGTTCGATCATCCAATACATTACGGCCTTTTTTGTTCGATAGCCATGTCCTTGGCTTTCGTTGCGCTCAAGGATCATACGTCACCAACTAAGAGGTATGTTTCATCTTCAGTTGTCATGATTGGCGGATTTTTCTCACTTTCTAGTGGGGCGCTGCTGGCCATCGTGCTGCAACTGTTTCTGGTCGTTTGGGCAACTCTATTCGACAAGATTCGTTGGCGCTGGTGGCTTCTCTTCGGCCTCATGTGTTTCGCATATATTCTAGTAGATATCCTTTCAAATAGATCGCCGGTTTTAGCAGTTTTAAGTCGCCTGGCCTTCTCGGAACACAATCTTTATATCAGGACATTTATTTTTGATTATGGAATGGACAATGTTTTAGGTAATCCGATCTTCGGAATAGGCTTGAACGACTGGGCGCGTCCACATTGGCTGCCACCAAGCATCGATAATTTCTGGTTGGTCATGGCAGTGCGTTACGGCATCACCGGGTTCCTGTTCTTGGCCGCAGGTTATATTTATGGCCTTGTCAAAATAATGGCTCGTGACTTTGATGCTGATCGCTCTCTTTTCAATTTTCGTCGTGCCTGGGTTTTTACGTTTATCGGACTTTCCTTTACCTTGGCCACTGTGCATGTTTGGACAAGTATTTATTCTTTCGTGTTCTTCATGTTCGGTGCCGGGATGTGGCTTATCACCGCGGCGCCTGAGAGAGACAAAACAGCGCAAGCGAGTGACAGGATCGGAAGTGAGCGAAAGTCGTTGCCCTATACCAGGTTCCCTGTAACTCGAGATAACCGTATAACGTCCTGATGAGGGTGGGTGCAGAGTAATGGAGTGGTGTTGTATTGCGGCGGTGAATGATAGCTCTGTGCTCGCGCAAAATCTTGGCGCATCACCGATCTTTTCGTCAGATCCGACGCGCTTGTCCATCATCCGGAATCAGCCATCGTCGTCGCTTGCTTACAACGAGGGTCTCGATCAGACACAGGCACGGATCTGCGTTTTCGCGCATCAGGACGTCTACCTGCCACTCGGATGGGAAGAGGTGCTGTCCGAGCGGATTGAAGAACTTGATCGTTTCGATCCGAATTGGGCGGTCGCCGGTCTTTACGGTATTGATCGCGACGGTGCCCATGTCGGTCGGGTCTGGGATGGCAGTCTTGGCAGGGAGCTTGGCGGTTCATTCGAACAGCCGATCGGCGTCCAATCCCTTGATGAGCTGTTGATCATACTGGACAGGGACAAGGCACTACGCTTTGATACCAGCCTGCCAAGCTTCCATCTTTATGGGGCCGACGTGGTGCAGACCGCACGCTCAAGGGGGCATGGCGCATTCGTCATACACGCTCCTGTCGTACATAACAGCCTTCCGGTCGCGGGGCTGCATGGCGGCTTCATGTATGCGTATGATTACATGCGTCGAAAGTGGCGACACAGCCTCCCCATTATCACACCCGTTACACGTGTCACCCGATCCGGGCTCGCAGCAAGATGGAAGGATTTCCGCAGATATCAGGTCAATTTTCCAAACAGGAAAAAGATCCATGCGGCGCGCGGATCTGACCGGGCCAATCCGCAAGCGATCGCCCGGACGCTGGGATATGAATGATTTCAGTCAAAGTGGTAATTCAATTTGAGTGCGACGCTTCGCCCGTGGTTTCCGGATCCCTGGTGAAGTTTGTTTTGTTTTGCGGTATCACAGAAAATCCAATCCGACCAAGAAGCAGCGGGGGAAGCGCCTTGAGCCAGCCGATGATTGGATTGGGGTGGTTGAGGGCCATGCGCAGCAAGTGTCGACGGGGGGTGCCCTTGCCCGCCTCGAATTCGGCATGAGCGAGCTTGAAGAGGTGTCCGCTGGCGTGCCGGCGCACGAATTTCTTCCGCTCGGGTGACATCGACAGATCGGCCACCATGTCAAGACGAAGTTGTGTGATCTGTCGTGCCTTCAGCGGATCCTTCTGATGCAGGTGAAGGTTTGCGACCTTTTCCCCGGGAAGCCGTCTGACTTCTGCAACGATTGTCCTTGAAAAAAGCGCCGGCCCGAGCAGTGCCACAGAGCACACAAAATATACATCCTGTTCTATCGTGAGCTCGCTTGGAAATCCTTTCGTCGTCTTGGCCACGTCCGCACGCACAGCCATGGAGTTCAGGTGCAGCCCGGCCAGTGCGTGGCGCAAGGCGTCGTTCACCCTCATCGTGCCGCCTTCCGGTATCTGGATGTTGCGCAGTTCGAAAAGATCTTCCTCGTAGCCCGCGCCTGTCATCTGGTGATCCGCGAAATGCATCACGATGTCGTCGTTGTCCTCGTTTGCGAGGTCGTGGTGCAGCAAAGCTAGGCGGCCCGGGTACCAAAGATCGTCGGAATCGAGGAACGTGATCCAGTCGCACTGCGCATGTCGCAGGCCGGCCGTTCGGGCCGCTCCTGATCCCGCGTTCTTCTGGCGGATCACGGTGATCCGGTCGCCATAGCCGGCCAGCACATCGGGGGTGGAATCGGTAGAGCCGTCATCGATCACGATCACCTCGTCGGCGGGCGGATCCTGCGCCAGAACGCTGTCGATCGCCTCGCCCACGCAATGCGCGCGGTTATAGGTGGGGATGATGACGGAAACGGTGGATGGAGATGTCATAGGATCATGCCTTTGTGTCTGGCGCATGGCTCTGGAGCTTGTCGCGCCTCGACATGCGCCAATTTGCATAGGGAAGGTAGATCACTTCAAAGGTATACCTGGCCCAGTCCTTTAGCGGACGGACATTTCTGTAACGCAGCGCCAAGCGCACTGCGCGCGGTACCATCAACCATCTAACCCCTTTTGAGCTTTCCACCAGATCGACGGAAAATCGCATGATTTCCCCACGCTCTCGGCAAATGGCCTCGGCCTCTTTTTTCCTAGGATAATCGACGTCATTAAAGCGTTCAACAATGTATATATCCGCTTGGCTATGCCACTTTCGTAGCGTGTGCCTGCTCCCATAGAGATAATTATACAAATGCTCGCCGCGATATTGCCCAAGGCTCATGCCACCGGTACGGTACTTAATCAAAGGTTTGTCTATATATTCAATTCGACCCAGAAGAGCAGCCCGAAACGGGATCACGTGATCTTCCGCATCAAGACCCGCCCCCAAAGGACCGAACTTATCGAAGACGCGTCTGTCCCAGCCTACTGTCGCACCGAGAACGTAATGACATCCTGCCGCGAGGGTATAAGCTGAAGGCGAGTCCAGAACCGGTTGCGGAGAAATTCTGAGTCCGAGTGAACGGCCATTTTCATCGATCTTCTCTGCAGGCGAGTGGACCATAGACACTTCACCTTTAGCCGGTTTCCAGACCGCGACCATGGCAGAGGTCCGCTCTGGCAAGGAAACATCATCGCCCGCACTCACGACGATGAACTCGCCGCGCACCAGCTCCATCACCCGGTCGATATGCGGCACCAGCCCCAGGTTTGGTTCGTTGCGGTGGAGTCGCACCCGGTGCGGGCCGTCATAGGCGGCGACCATCTCCTGCATGATCTGATAGGTGCGGTCGGAGGATCCGTCGTCCGACAGGACGATCTCCAGAGGCTGGTAGGTCTGGGCGAAGGCCCCCTCGATCGCCTCGCGGATGAAGCTTTCCTGATTGTAGGCGATGACCGCAAAAGTCACCAGCGGGCGCTCTGTCATCTCGGTCATATGAGACCCCTTATCGGTCAAAGTACGATCTCATTGATCTGTTCTACCTTTGCGACGAGCCGGCCATCCGTCCCCGTCCTCGTGAATATGTGCTTGCTTGCAGTCGCATATGCGATGTCACGCCAAGCGGTCGAAGCGACACCATGCCTCCTACGAGCACCTGAGGGCATGCCGGAGCGGTCCTAATTGCTCCCATCATTTAGTGACCTTTCCAAAGCCGGATTTTCCACTCCAGCCCCAGGACCGACGTTGCCAGTCGATGCGCCAAGGTACCGGGGTGATCACGATAGCCTTCGTTGCGCGCGAACGCGAGGGCTTCGCGTCCCAGTGCCGTTTCACCAGTGCGGAAGGCAGCCCGCGCAACATAATAGATCTCTCGGCACAAAAGAGGAATGCTTGGAGCAAAAGATGTGCCACGGGCGCGCTCTACCATTGACCGGGTCGTGCGATAACGGCTCTCGAGGGCGGGAAAGGACTGGTTCATGGTGATCGAGTTTGGGTTTACTCGCGTATAGATCCCTGCTCCACTTTCATTCTTCCAGATCAGCGGACGGCTGAACATCGCTCTGAGAGAGATTTCACGATCTTGGGCGCGGGCAAGACTTTCGTCCCAGGCACCGATGCCACGGACAAAGTCGGTGCGCCATAGGATACCGGCAGGATTCACGACATCGCCACGCGTCCAGCCGTCGAAAAAGGTTTCAGGCTCTACCTGCCCCGAATAACGGTATCGTTTCTTACGTGTCCCATCCTTATATTCCATATGCATGTTTGATAAAATCATGTCGGCCTTACGCTCGGTAGCAAGGCGTCGGGCAGAGATCAGCGGATCGCCTTCGTAATAATCATCGGCGTCGAGAAAAACGATGTAGTCGATACCTTCTTGTTCTGCTGCTGCAAGGCCCGCGTTCCGGGCATGGCAGGCGCCTCGATTCGGACCTGTCAGGATCTGCACCCGCTCGCCGAAACCGCTGGCCACCGCGACGGAGTCATCGGTCGAGCCGTCATCTGCCAAGATGATCAAAATGTCCACGTCCGAGGTGTCCGGGCGGATCTGCGCGAGAACCGAATTGATCGTTCGCTCCAGCCAAGGCGCCGCGTTGTAGCAGGGAATGACGACCGCAAGTCGGGCCGGGGTGGCAGGCGTCAATTCTTTCGAGTTTGACCGTTCAAGCGACATTGCTGATGCTCCCACATGCTGTCTTGGCCCAAGCGGCCATTCCGGAGACGGCCAGACATGGCCGGCGGCGACCACGCTGACCGATCCTTCTTCCTTCGAATCGGCGGCTTATACAAACTGCAATTTTCAGTCTGTCGATCTTCGACAGCAAGGAGCGCCGGGATGTCGAGGCACAAGCGCGTGCCTCTCCGGTGTATGGTTTTCCGGAAGGCCGATTTGGACGAAAGCGGCTCCCGGAAGGCGAAGCCATGACGGACGAACGGAGCGCCAGAGGACCCGGCGGATCGCGCCCCCTTGCATCATGGCGGGCATTGGGGAATGAACAGGCCCGGGGGCCGGGGCATCGTGATGCGGCAGGGCCCGAAACAGGATGGCCCCGCTGGTCCCAGGATGCGCAATGTCGGATGAACCACCGCCCGCCCCGGAATTCTCTGTCATTGTCGTCAGTTACAACACCCGCGACATGACCCTGGCGTGCCTTGCATCGGTCTATGCGCAGACGACCGGCGCGTTCGAGGTGGTGGTGGTGGACAACGCCTCGATCGACGGATCGGCCGAGGCGATCGCGGCGCAGTTTCCGCAGGCGCGGCTGATCGCCGAGAGCGTCAATCACGGCTTCGCCGCCGCGCATCACGTCGCCGTCCCGCAGTGCCGCGCGCCGTGGCTGGTGCTGCTGAACCCCGATACCGAGGTTCTCGATGGCGCGCTCGACAAATTGATGGCGTTTCGCCGGCGACGCCCCGAGGCGGGCATCTGGGGCGGGCGCACGGTCTTTGCGGACGGGCGGCTCAACCCGGCCTCGTGCTGGCGGCGCCAGACGCCGTGGTCGCTGTTCTGCCGCGCCGCCGGGCTGGCCGTGATCTTTCCGCGATCGGAATTCTTCAATTCCGAGACCTATGGCGGCTGGCCGCGCGACAGCGTGCGCGAGGTGGATATCGTGACCGGGTGCCTTTTCCTGATCTCGCGCGAGAGCTGGGACCGGCTGGGCGGCTTCGACCCGGTCTTCGTGATGTATGGCGAAGAGGCCGATCTGTGCCTGCGCGCGCGACGGATCGGCCTGCGCCCCGCGATCACCCCCGAGGCGACGATCGTCCACCATGGCGGCGCCTCGGAGACGGTGCGCGCCGACAAGCTGGTGCGGCTGTTGCGGGCCAAGGCCGAGCTTGTGAAGCGGCATTTCGCGCCCGGCACGCGGGCCCTGGGGCTAATGCTGCTCGCGGCCTGGCCCGCCTCGCGCCTGCTGGCGCTGTCGGTGCTGGCGCGGGTGCCCGGCACGGCCCGGTTTCGCGACGCGGCCGCTCCATGGCGCACGGTCTGGCGGCGCCGGGGGGAATGGCGCCACGGGTTCTGATCCGGAGGGGGCAGGTCCCGCCCGCGACCCCCGGATGAGGCGCTTTCTGCATGGGCCGGGAATACGCCTTGCGCGGCGCGGGGGTCATCGGATAGCTGATCGGCGAGCTACGGGGAAAGGCGCGCATGTCCACATATCCCAAGCTGATGGTCGTGGCCTCGGCCGGCGGGCACTGGGTGCAGCTGATGCGCCTACGCCGGGCGTGGCGCGATCTGCCGGTCGTCTATGTCAGCACCGAGCCGGGGCTGGGCGATATCGTCCGCGCCATGGCCCGCGACGAGGGCAGCCCGGCGCCGGCGTTCCGCGCGGTCCCCGATGCCAACCTCACGCACAAGCTGAGTCTGCTGCGCCAATTCGTTCAGGTGCTGGGCCTGGTGCTGCGGCACCGGCCCGACGTGATCGTCACCACCGGGGCGGCGCCGGGCTATTTCGCGCTGCGCTTGGGCAAGCTTCTGGGCGCGCGCACGATCTGGATCGACAGCATGGCCAATGCCGAAGAGCTGTCGAGATCGGGCCAGGAGATCGGCCGCCACGCCGATCTGTGGCTGACGCAATGGGAACACCTTGCCCGCCCCGAGGGGCCGCATTTCATGGGGGCGGTGCTGTGATCTTCCTGACCACCGGCACGCAGCTTCCGTTCGACCGGCTGGTGCGGGCCGTCGATCAGTGGGTCGAGGCCACGACACCGTCCTGCGAGATCGTGGCCCAGGTCCTGTCACCGCCGCGGGATGCGTATGTGCCGCGCCATTTCGAGCCCGTGGCGCGGTTCTCGCCGGCCGAGTATGCCGCGGCCTTCGACCGCGCCGAGCTGATCGTTGCGCATGCCGGGATGGGCACCATCCTGACCGCGCTGACCCAGGGAAAGCGGATCTGCATCATGCCGCGCCAGATGCGCCATGGCGAACACCGCAACGATCACCAGCTTGCGACAGCGCAAAGACTGGGGCAAAGGCTGGCGACGCATCCCGGGCTGTTCACCGCCCGCGACGAGCAGGACTTGCCGGGATGCCTCGATGCGGCGCTGCGCGCGGGCGGCGCGGGGCAGGGGGGATGCGTCGATCCCTTCGCGGATCGCGGCTTTACCGACCGGCTGCGCCGCTTCATCTTGACCGGCGTGCGCTGAGGCGCCTCTACCCGGGTGCGGAGCGGTCGCGCAGTCCCCATCCCGCGGCCCAGCCGGCCAGGAACCCGCCCAGATGCGTCTCCCAGGCGAGGCGGCCGTCCATCGCCCAGTACATCACGAGATTGAGCGCGATCAGCAGCCCCACCACCTTCAGCACCGGCCCGATCCCCTCGCGCGCCAGCCGCCGGGCGGTGTATTCCCAGCCCGTCAGCACCCCGGCGAGGCCAAAGAGCGCGCCCGAGGCCCCGACCATCGGCTGCACTGCCGACGAAAGCACCGCAAAGCCCACGGCCCCGCCCAGAAGCGAGGCGGCGTAGAGTGCAGCGAAGCGCACTTGCCCGACCCGCTCGATCACCGGCTGCCCCAGCGAGACCAGCGTGATCATGTTGACCGCGAGGTGAAAGATCCCGCCATGCAGAAAGCCGTAAGTCGCGAACATCAGGGCGGGCTGACCGGCATAATTGGGCCGCCAGTTGTCCAGGAGCCCGCGCCAGAACCCGCCATTCTGATAGGCCAGCCCGCGCCAGCGCGACGATCCCCAGAGGCCGAAATCAGCCCCCTGCAGCACCGCCTCGACGAGGATGCAGACCAAGAGGATGCCAAGCAGCACGGCATGGCCGGCGGCCCATGCCAAGAAACGCGTGCGAAAGGGCGGCAGGGGTCGGGCTGTCATCCCCATGGGATGCGCCAGCGGGCTGGGAAACTCAAGCTGGGAAAACGGTGATCCGAGTACGGCCCATAATGCCTTCCCCGGATCGTCTCGTACGACGTTCATGTCTGTGTGATATCAATCGGTATGCGTACAAGAAGCGTGCTCGCGTGATTTCATTACTCGAAAATATCAACAGCCACACTGATCGCTTCAAGATGATTATTCACAGACACTGGTGCCCTTACGGAAAACTGCATATGCTCATAGCGATGGAAATCATCTGAGTTTGTATATTATGCTTCGGGGGTGACATGATGCATGACAAGGCAAACGATCATGAATCACGCCTCTCCGTTCGCACGACACTCGAGGATCATCCAGTTCACAATGTGCCACCCGTCGGAGATCCGTATATTTTTGGACGGTGGCACAAGCACCGAGTGAGTGCAAAAGGATATGTGAAGGAAGCCCTCGCCATGGCGAGGAGCCGCTTGGCAGATGACGCTCCGCCGGCCAAGCTGCTAGTTTTTGCGCGCCCCCGTTCAGGCACCACGCTTCTTGGTCAACTCATGGGTCAAGTGCCCGATATTCAAGATGATCGCGAGTGCCTGCACCATGCTGTTCTTGACCCCGTGAAATTTCTTCAAAACCGCGCGCGCTGTTGCAAAGCAAAAGGGTATGTCTGCAAGTTTTTGTCTTACCAGATGTTTGAAGTACAGCGGATCCAGGACCCTCTGGCATTTTTTGAAAATCTGCACGACGTCGATTTTCACCTGCTGCATCTGCGCCGACGCACATACGACCAAGCCCTCTCGCTGTCGACAGCACAGGTGACAAGTCAGTATTTTCTCAAGCCGGGCGAATCTCACGAAAAGAGGCGCAACATCCGTATCGAACCGGAGCGTTTCCTGGCGCAAGTCCTGTGGAACCTTGAAATGCTCTCATATGAAGACCAACTTTTATCGAATTTTCCACATCATGTGGTGCAATATGAACAAGACCTCCTGAACCCGGTCGCTCAGCAAAAGACGATCGATACGATCTGCGCCGATCTTGGCATCCTCTGCAGCACCGTGAAAGCCACTCTCGAGCGCACAGGCGGAACGAATGGAAAATTTCGCGTCATCAACGAGGATGAACTGAAGTTGACGCTTCGAAAAAACGATCTCGGTCATGTTCTCGAGGAAAGGATGTGATCCCGACTGGAGACATTACCGAAACGGATCCATCGATACGTACGACGGATCGAGTATGAGGGGCTAATGTCGCAGGTCGATCGCTCAACCTTTGTGACTGGACCGATGTTGCGTGACACCTTCAATCATGCAAGTGCGTTTACTCCGGCACGAACCTTGGCAGCCTCGGCAGGCTTTCGCGCATCAGGCGCTGGATGCGGGCGTCGGCGGCAGCCTCGGGTTCGGTCTCGCGGATCGGGGTGATGTAGCGCACCATGGCACCATCTGTGCGGTCGATCATCAGGCTGTCATAGACCACGCTGATCTTGGCCTTGAAATCGTTGGTGATGCGTTTGCCGCGCTGTTCGAACCAGTAATAGACCAGTTGCTGCGACAGGCCTTTCTGGATTACCGCGCGGTTCACGTCGAACGTGCCGTAGCCGGTGCCCTGCATGTCCACGGGCATGGTCTCGAAGCTGAAGATCTCCCAGCCGCCGGCGGGCAGGCAGACCTCGGGCGAATGGATGCCGCTGCCCTCGGTCTGCTTGTCGTAGAAGGCCATGAAAAGCTCGACCGGTTCCGCCGCGGACGGGCTGCTGAACGAGGCCGCGAGATAGTCGGTGGCGCCCAGGACCTGCTCGATCTGCGGGTCGAGCATCGAGAAATTGCCCGACCACTCGCCCAGTTGCCGCGGGTAGAGCGAGAACGGGTCGCGGTCGACGGCGGGCGCCTCGCTGCCCTGCTGCAGCGCCCAGGCCCCCGAGACCGCCAGTGTCAGCAGCGCGCCGGCCGCCAGTCCGCGCGAGGCGCGGATGCCGATGAGGCGCGCGGCGATGGCGCCGAAGCCGGTGGTGTCGAGGTCGATCGCCTCGGACAGCGGCTTGGGATCATGCGTCAGCCGTTGCAGCGCGACGGCCATCAGGAAGAGGATCGCGATGCAGGCGCCGAAGATCACCCAGCCCTCGAAATAGTGCAGGAATCCCTCAGCATGGCTGATCCCGTAGCTGTTGACCAGCACGCCGATGACGCCGATGCGGAAGGAATTCATCAGCACGGTCAGCGGCACGGCGGCCAGCAGAAGCACCGCCTTGTGCCACATCGGCCCGCGGTAGAGGATCGCGAAGAGATAGGAAAAGCTAAGGATCGGAAAGAGATAGCGCAGCCCCGAGCAGGCCTCGGCGACCTGCAGCTTGTAGACGCCGAGATCGATCACGTTGCCTTCGAGAAAGACCGGCACCCCCATCAGCGCCACGAACCAGACGCCGATTTCCGAGGAGATGGTCTGCAGCAGGATGGTCAGCTTGAGATAGATGAAATGCGGCAGGGGCAGCATGAAGATCAGGTGCACCACGCCGAGCTGGTGCTTCTTGCCGCGCTCCCAGCCGAAGATCGTCAGCACCGCGCCGCCCACCCAGATGATGAAGCCGTAGCTGACGATGTCGGGGATCCGCGTCAGGTTGCCCGCCAGCGCCACCAGCAGCCCGAGGACCAGCACCGCGAGCCCCGGCGCCCGGTCGTGCACCTCGCGCGAAGGCGGCGGCATGCGGCGCATCTCGCGTAGGAAAAGATAAAGCGAAATCAGCGGGATGAGCGGGCCGTGGCTGTATTCGGGGGTCGACCAGGCCTCGGCCAGGGACACGAATCCGATCCAGAAGATCGGGATCGACCCGGCCAGCAGCAGGGTGAACCACAACAGCCCCGCAGGGTTGACCGGACGCGCGAGGCTTTCCGGGCCGGACTGGTCAGTCATGAACATGCACTCTTGCCTCTCGTCGCACGGGTTGTCGCATTGGGCGTCACGACCGCCCCCGGATGGCCCGGGGTCTAGCAGCAAACACCCTGCGTGGCGATTGAAAAAGCGGGCGCCGCGCGGCGCGGAATGTGTCCATGATGTACGTCATGGACGCGGGGAGTGTACGCAAATCACGGGCGCCGATCACGGGCGCACCGCGATGCTCCGCTGCAGGGTCAGGAACACACGGTTGGAGGTCGCCTCGCCGATGCTCTCCTCGTCGCGGATGCGGTATTCGTAGCCCGTCGAGAGCCGCCAGTCGCGGGTCAGGTCGTAGCTGTAGGTGGCGCGCAGATCGGTGCGGGTGGTGTCGTTCAGATTCGGGCCGCCGGACTGGGCCAGTTCGGCGAAATTGGCCGAGACCCCAATGCGCGACAGCGAATTGAGCTGGTAGTTGTACCCGACCGAGGCGCGGGTGCTGCGCAACTCGTTCGAGCGGTCGCTGGTGCGGATATCCTGCGAGAGCGAAGCGTTGATGCTGCTGCGCGGCATCTGGTGGGTGAAGTTCAGGCTGCCCGACGGCACGATGTCGTTGGCCACGTTCCGGGTCGCCCCGACGCTGAGCGAGAGCGACCCGCGCGGCAGCGGCAGCGCGCGGTTGACCTGCCATGTCATGGTCTGGCCGTTCTCGCTTTGATTGACCTCGAATGTCGTGCCGATCGAGCCGAGCGTCAGCTCGCGCGTCAGCGCGAGGCGGCCCACCACCCCTTCCTCGGTGTCAGAGCTGCGGGTGCCGCCATTGGTTTCTTCGGTCTCGATCCGCCGAAACCCCAGCGAGACATCCAGCGTGTCGACCTGCGTCAGCGCCTGGTTCAGGCCGAGATTGACGCTGCTGGTCTGCCGATCGGTCCGCTGAACGTCGTCGGCGCTGTAATCGCGGTAATCGAGCACCACGCGCGCCCGGGTGACCGGGGTGAGGGTGACGCGGGTGGTCCCCGACAGGGTGAAGGTTTCGCTGTCGAAGAGATCCGGATCGGTGGTATCGGTGAAGCTGCGCTCGCGGTAGCGCCCGGTGAGCACGAAACCCAGCGGGTCGTTCAGCCCCGTCTCGACGCGGAACCGCGCGCCGATCTCCTCGCGGTCGCCGCGATCCTGGCTGAGATCGGTTTCGTCCAGCGGATCCTCCTCGAAGACCGGGTCCTCGTCCTCGGGCAGATCCTCGTCCAGAAGAAAGCGATTGCGGTCGAACGGGTCGCGCGCGTCCACCGACGAGAGGTTGTAATCGGCGCCGAAGCTGAGCGCGCTGTTCAGGCCCCGCCGCTGGTAGCCGAGCCGGGCGCTGCGGTCGTCGAAGATCTTGGCGCCGCGCGGCGGCTCGATCGCGCGCAGCACGCCCGACAGGTCGAAGCTGAGCGTGTCGATGGCGCGCCGGTTGCGGTAGCCCAGCGACAGCCGCGTGTCGAACAGCGTGGCGTCCTCGGCGTTGTCGGGGCTGAGGTTGTAGTTGTCGGTGGCGCTGAGCGTCGAGGAGATCCCGAAGGTCAGCACCGGGCCGCCGGCCTCGGGGCCCGCGTCCTGCTGGGCCAGCATGGGCACCGCCCCGAGGCCGAGCACCCCGAGGACCCCAAGGGTCCCGGTGCCGATCAGGGCATATGCGCGTTTCACGGGCGAGATCTGCCTTACCTGGTGAATTCGAAGAGGCGCCGTTCGGGGACGACGATCACGTCGCCCGGGGCCAGCACCGTCGTGCCGCTGATGCTGTTCGCGCCCCCCATGCTGTTATAGTTGAACCGGTAGACCCGTTCCTGTCCGCTGTTCCGATCGATGCGGCGCAGCTGGATGCGTGTCTTGGCGGCAAAGCGCGACAGCCCGCCCGCCTGGGCCAAAAATTGCAGCAGCGTGGTGCCGGTCTCGACCTCGCGCAGGCCGGGCTGGTTGGCCTCGCCGATGATGTAGATGTCCATCAGCTCCTGGCTGTCGGGGCCGAGCGCGGCCACAGAGACCAGCACCGTCGGTTCGACCGCGAAATCGCCGGCCAGCCTTTGGGTGAGGGTGCGGGCCACGCCATCGACGGTGCGCCCGCCCGCCTGCAGCGATCCGGCCAACGGAAAGCTGATCGAGCCGTCGGGCAGGACCAGCACGTTGCGCCCCAGTTCGGGGTCTTCCAGTACCTCGACCTGCAAGGTGTCGCCGGGCTGGATGATGTAATTGCTTTGCGCGGTCGCGGCACCGGCCAGCCCCGCCATGAGAAAAAGCGCCGTCAGGAATCTGATCATCTCGGTCCTTTGCCCCTCGTGTCGAGTTTTGCGGCGATGCTATGGCATTTGTCCAGGGCGTGAAACACGCGAATGCAACAATTCACTGCGCTGCGGCGGATTTGCAGCAGGCGGGCCGGGACGGGGCCGGAGGCGGCGGAAACCCGCCCGAGCGCACGGGACAGGCCGGGGCGCTTCAGTTGCCGGCGGTGTCGTCCCCGTCCGGTGTCGCGCCGTCAAGCCGGGCGATCGCCGCCGCGACCTCGGGCATGAAATCGGGGGCGGGGCCCTCGCCGACGATCCCGGTCACGCGGCGGAACTGCGCGAGCGCTGCCGCGTCGCGCCCGATCTCGTCATAGGTGCGCGCCAGGTGGTACTGCACCGTGGGATCCGCCGGCAGCCCCTCGGCGGCGGCTTCGAGTGCCGTGACCGCAGAGTCGAGATCGCCGCGGCGGAAGGCGATCCAGCCATAGGTGTCCTGGAAGGCCGGCACGTCGCGGCCGCGCAGGCGTCGCGCGATCTGGTGCGCGCGTTCGAGATCCTCGGCCCCCGCGCGCCCGGTCGCCAGCAGGCTGGCCAGGTTGTTGGCGATGATCAGGTTGTCGGAATTGGCCTCGTAGAGGCGTTCGTAGATCCCGATCGCGCCCTCGACATCGCCGTCGCGTTCCAGCAGGCCGGCCAGCGTCCAGTTGAGCCGCACCGAGCCGGGCACCGCCGCGATCCCGTCGCGCAGCGCCTGGCGGGCCGCGGCCTCGTCCTCCTGGGTGGCGTGGATGTTGTAGAGCGCCAGCCAGAAGCGCTGATCGCGGGGCGCGTCCTCGACCAGCCCGCGGAAGGCGGCCTCGGCGGCGTCGATCCGGCCGGTCACCGCCTCGACCGAGGCCATCAGGAAGCGCGCGTTCAGGTTGTCGGGATTGGCGTCGAGGGTTTCGCGTGCATAGTCCCGCGCGCCCTCGACATCGCCCTGCCGCAGCCGGGTGCGCACGATCGTCGCCGCCGCCCCGAGGCCGCGCGCGCCCTCGCTGGCCAGCGTGTCGAGAAAGCCCATGAGTTCCTCCCCGCGGTCCTGCGCGGCGAGTTGGCGGGCGGTCAGCTCGTTGGCGATGCGCTGCGCGCGGTCGCCGTCTTGGCCGCGCAGCGCCTCGATCACCTGGGTCAGGCGGGGCCAGTCCTGCTGGGTCATGTAGATCTGGCCCAGGGCCTCGAGCAGGCCGACATGGCCCGACGCGAGACGCAGCGCGTTGACCAGCAGCCCCTCGGCGCTGTCGAGGCTGTCTTGCGAGATCAGGTGGCGGGCATAGCGCAGGGTCTCTTCCGGCGCGTTGCCCGAGGCCTCGACCGCGCGGCTCAGCATATCGGCCATCAGGTCGCGATTGCCGGCGCGCTCATGCGCCCGGGCCATCAGGGTCATCGCCTCGGCATCCTGGGGCGCCTCCCCGAGCACCGAGCGCAGGGTGACGATCGCCTCGTCGATGCGGTCGTCGTCGATCAGCCAGCCGGCGCGCAGCTTGAGCGCCGCGGGGTTCTGCGCGTCGGCCTCGAGCACCTCCTCGACCAGCGCGCGCGCGCCCACGTTGTTGCCGGTCGTATCCAGCATCCGGGCCAGCATCACCATGATGCTGCGCCGCTGGTCGGAGGGTTCCATCGCGTCGATCAGCCCTTCCATCTGGGCGATGGCCGCGTCGCGCGCGCCCAGGTCGAAGCGCAGCCCGGCGCGCAGCGCCTGCAGGCGCTCGGCCTCGGGCGGGTCGGTGGCGAGGATGCGCTCGAGCTCGGCCAGCGCGGTCTCGAGGTCGCGGATCTCGGTGAGGAACCGGATATAGGTGGTGACGTCGTCGGTATCGGCGGGGCTTTCGTCGGCGCGGTCCTTCAGAAACGCCTGCGCGGCGTCGGCATTGCCCTGCGACAGGTACCAGCGGACCAGGGTGTTGGGCACGTTGGGGTCGTCGGGGAAGCGCGCGATCATCTTCTCGAGCTGGGCGCGGATTTCCGGGCGCTCGCCCAGCTGGTTGAGCACGCCGAGCCGGATCGTGTAAAGTTGCCGGTTGTCGGGCTCGCGGGCCAGCGCCGCGTCGATCGCGGTGAGCGCCGCGGTCCAGTCCCGGCTTCGGATGAGATCGTCGATCACCACCTGGCGCGCGATCATCAGGTCGGGATTGTCCTCGACCAGCGCCCGGGCCCTGGTCACCGCGTCGCGCCGGGCCTCCGCGTCGCCGCGTCCCGAGACCGCGTCGCGGTAGGCGACGGTGGCGTTGACAGCCTGCACGAGCGGGTCCTCGGGCGCCAGCTCGGCGGCCGCCGCGCCGTGGCGGCGGGCGGCGTCCCAGTCGTTGAATTCCAGCGCCAGCTCGGCCAGGGCGCGCTGGCCAGGCAGGCTGTCGGGATATTGCTCGACCAGCCGGCGATACTGGCCGAAGGCCTCGCGCAGGTTGCCGCGTTCGAGGACCGTCTCGGCATAGGTCCGCCGCGCCGCGCGATGCTGCCCGTCGAGCTGGAAGACATTGCGGAACTCGACCAGGGCGCGGTCCGCGTCGCCCTCCCGCAGCAGCTCGAGCCCGGATTGATAATGGGCTTCGGCCCGCTCCTCGGCGGTGTCGCAGAACGACAGCAGCCCCGCGGTGGCAAGCGCCAGAAAGGTCGGTTTGATCACGTCATTGGTCCTGCATGTTCAGCCCCGGGCCACCGGCCCGCGCCTGTCGTGGAAAAGGTGGCCGCACCCTAGCATGACCAAATCCGGAACGGGATCGAAAAACGCTCTCCGTGCTTTACGGTGCTTTACGCGGCGGGCGACGTCCGGGCGGCAGCGTTGCGCTGCCCGGTGCCGCCGGTATCCGGTGCGTTCAGTATCCGGTGCCGCGCAGCACCACCATCACCGTGCGCACCAGGATCCTGAAATCGACCAGCAGCGACAGCGTGGCGAGGTAGCGGTTGTCGAAGCCCGCCCGCGCGGCGAAGCTCGACTCGTTGCGGTCCGAGATCTGCCAGGGGCCGGTGATGCCCGGGCGCAGGGCGAAATAGGCGGTGCCCGGATAGAGCTTTTCCTGGCCGACCATCATCGGCCGCGGCCCGACCAGCGACATGTCGCCCGTCAGCACGTTCCACAGCTGCGGCAGTTCGTCGAGCGAGCATTTGCGCAGCACTTGGCCGGCGGGTGTGATCCGCGGATCGCATTTGAGTTTCTGGGTCTCGTCCCATTCGCGCCGTGCCTCGCAATCGGCGGCGAGGTGACGCTCGAGCAGGGCGTGGGCGTCGGGCACCATGGTTCGGATCTTGACCATGCGGAAGATCCGGCCACCGCGGCCGAGGCGCGGCTGGCGGTAGATCGGGCCGTGCCCGTCGAGCGATGCGAAAACCATCAGCAGCAGCAGGATCGGCAGGGTGAACGGCAGGGTCGCCACGACCAGCACGATGTCGAGCGCGCGCTTCGCCCCGTTGCGATAAAGCGAGCGCCGGCGCGGCGTCCGGTCGAGGCCTGTCGTGTCGCGATGTGCCGGGATCTGCGAATAATCCTGAAATGCCATTTTTGCGTATCCTCAGCTTTCCAAACAAACCGAACAAAGGGCACTTGCACGATGCGTCGAGCGTGCAGGATGCGGATCAAGCCAGATCGCCGTTCGGGTCGCACTTAGCACGCGATCACCCCCTTCATGCAAGCAACATCTACAAGTTCGCTCAAAACAATATCTAATTTAAGACAAGTTACAACTTTAAGACGAGAAGGCCCGGATTGCCTTATTTTTAGGTGGTTTTTCGCGTCCATTGGTTAATCGCGCCGCGCCGCGAGTATCCCGATTGCCCGCGATGCGGCAACAAAGCCCCGTCAGGGCCGTGATCATTGCCGCAGCCCCCGGGGCGGGGTCGGGACGATTCGCCGGCCGAGCCGCGCGGGGGCGGGCGGCCCGGCGCGGGATTAGCCATGCCCGGCATTCTGCTGTTGCATAATCAACCTGTAACGGGCAAATGCCAATGACAATGACAAGGGGATGGCGCGACATGTGCAGGTCCTGGCCTGCGGCTTTGGTCGGATGTCGGAATGCGGGTTCGATTGCAGATTTCGTTTGAAAGACACCCATGAGACCGGAGACCCTTTACGCAGATCATTTCGGCCTCTCCGAGCGTCCCTTCACGCTGCTGCCGGATCCGGCGTTCCTCTATTGGTCGAAGGCGCATCGCAACGCCTACACGATCCTCGATTACGGCATCTTCTCGCGGGCGCCGATCACCGTGATCACCGGCGAGATCGGATCCGGCAAGACGACGCTGGTCCAGCACCTGTTGCAGAACACCGATGACACGATCACCGTGGGGCTGATCTCGAACGCCCAGGGCGGGCGCGGCGAGCTGCTGCAATGGGTGCTCAACGCGTTGTCGGTCGAGGTGGCGAACGACGCCAGCTACGTCCAGAAGTTCCAGACGCTGACGGATTTCCTGATCGCCGAATATGCCGCCGAACGGCGCGTCGTGCTGATTTTCGACGAGGCGCAGAATCTGTCGGTCGAGGGTCTCGAAGAGCTGCGCATGCTGACCAATATCAATGCCAACAAGGACGAGCTGATCCAGCTGATCCTGGTCGGACAGCCCGAATTGCGCGACGTGATCCGCAGCCCGCAGATGAAGCAGCTGGCGCAGCGGGTGACGGCGAGCTTTCACATCCCGGCGATGGACGCCGAGACGGTGGCGCAGTATATCAGCCACCGGCTGTGCGCCGTGGGCGGGCAGGGCTGCGAGTTCACCAAGGCCGCCTGTCGAATGGTCCACACGCAGACCGACGGCGTGCCACGGCTGGTCAACCAGCTTTGCGACATCGCGATGGTCTATGCCTGGAGCAACGATCAGACCTCGGTGACCGAAGAGACCCTGCAAAGCGTTCTGGATGACGGGCTGTTCTTCGCCGGCGCCAGACCCGCGCAAGAAAGTGACGCGACATGACCGAAGTGAAATACTATTTCTCGATCTTCCTGCGGCGGCTGCATTATTTCCTGCTGGTCTCGGTGGTGATCTCGGCGGTTGCGGTGATCGCCGCCATCTCCTTGCCGCCGGCCTACGAATCGCAGACCCAGCTGCTGGTCGAGGGCCCGCAGATCCCGCGCGAACTGGCCTCCTCGACGGTCAATGTCGGCGCCCGCGAGCAGCTCGAGATCATCGAGCAGCGGCTGATGACCCGCGCCAACCTGCTCGACGTGGCGCGCAGCCAGAACGTGTTCGAGAATATCGGCGCGATGAGCGCCGATGCGATCGTCGCCGCGATGCGGGCGCGCACCACCATCCAGGGTCCCGGGCGGCGCGATCAGGCGCCGACCATGACCCTGACCTTCCAGGCGCGCCGCCCGGCCATCACCGCCGGGGTGCTCAACGCATACCTGACCCTGATCGAGCGGCAGAACTCGCAGTTCCGCAGCGCCCGCGCCGGCACCACGCTGGAATTCTTCCAGCAGGAGGTCGAGCGGCTGGGGCAGGATCTCGACGCGCAGAATGCCCGCATCCTGGAATTCAAGTCCGAGAATGCCGAGGCGCTGCCCGAGAACCTACAGAACCGTCTCAGCCAGCAGTCCCGGATGGAGGAGAATCTGCGCCGGATCGAGCGCGACATCACCGAGCTGCGCAACCAGGCCGAGCGGCTGGTACAGCTTTACGAGGCCACCGGGCAGGCGGGCGGCGACGGGCTGTCGCCGGCCCAGAAGCGCCTGCGGGACATGCGCCGCGAGCGCGAGAACGCGCTGGCGCTTTATTCTGAGACCAACCCGAAGGTGCGGATGCTCGAGGCGCAGATCGCGCAGCTCGAAGAGCGGGTGGAGGCCCGCGCCGCCGAGACGCGCGCCGCGTCCGAGACCGAGGGCGAAACCGAGCTGCCGGCCACGCTGCAGCTGCAGCTCGACGAGATCGATACCCGTATCAAGCTTCTGCAGGAACAGCGCGCCGAGACCGAGGAACGGCTCGAGCGGGTGAACCGGACGCTCGAGGAGACCCCGCGCAACAGCGTCGAGCTGGGCGAGTTGCAGCGCACCTACAGCAACATCGTGAAGCAGTACAACACCGCCGTCGACCGGCTGGCCCGGGCCAGCACCGGCGAGCGGATCGAGTCGGCGTCGCGCGGCGGGCGCATCTCGGTGATCGAGCCGCCCGCGACCCCCACCCGGCCGACCAAGCCCGACCGGGTGCTGATCGCCGGGGGCGGCACCGCCTTCGGGATCGTGGCGGGGCTCGCGCTGGTGCTGCTGATCGAGCTGCTCAACCGCACGGCCCGCCGGCCCGAGGACATCATCAGCCGGATCGGGGTGCGCCCGCTGGCCACCATCCCGTACATGTACAGCCGCGGCGAGGTGGTCGGCAAACGCGCGCTCAGGGCCACCGTCTACGTGACGATCCTCGTTGGGGTGCCGGTCGCGGTCTACGCGGTGCACATGTATTACCTGCCGCTCGATCTTCTGGCCGACAAGCTGATGAACCGGCTCGGGGTGCGGCTGTGACCGGCCCGATGCCCCGGGCCGCGCGGGGCCCTCGCCGGCCGGCCGGCCCTTTCTGCAACCGCTGTTTCGGGAGCGCGTGACATGGAACGTATTCAGGAAGCCCTCGCCAAGGCGCGCGCCGAGCGCCAGCGCGGCAGCACCACGCGCACCGATCACGCGGCCCCGGTCGCCTCCGACCCGGGCATCGAGGATGGCTGGCAGGCGCTGGCGCCGGTGAAGCGCGATCTCGAGACCCTCCGGCGCAACCGCGTGGTCGCCGTCGAAAGCGGCCACGCCGCGGCGCCCTACGACCTTCTGCGCACCAAGATCATCCACCAGGCCCAGAGCAATGGCTGGCGCCGGATCGCCATCGTCTCGCCCGATCCCGCGGCCGGCAAGACCACCACGCTGGCCAATCTCGCCTTCAGCTTCGAGCGCCAGCGCGACATGCGGGTGATGTGCATCGATCTCGACCTGCGCCGGCCGAACCTGCACCGGGTGCTGGGCCAGACGGTCGAGTATACCATGGCCGACGTGCTGGAGGGCCGGGTGCGCTTTGCCGAGCACGGGATGCGCCTCGGCGAGCGCGTGGCCTTCGGGCTCAATGGCGGCCCCGCCTCGCGCCCGTCGGAACTGCTGCTGAGCCGCGCTGCCCGCGAGGGGCTCGACGCGATCGAGCGCGACTACAGCCCCGACCTGGTGTTCTACGACATCTCGCCGCTCAATGTCAGCGACGACAACATCGCGTTCCTGCAGAACGTCGATTGCGCGCTGATCATCGCCGCCGCCGAGCAGACCCCGACCGGCCAGATCGACCATGCTGAACGGCAGGTGGCGGAACTGACCAACGTGATGGGGATCGTGCTGAACAAGTGCCGCTATGCCAGCGATGCCGACGGGTATGACTACCAGTATTACTGATGCCCCGGACCGGAGCCGTCATGCCCGAGATCGCGATCATCATCCCGCATTACAATGACGCGACGCGGCTGGCGCGCTGCCTCGGGGCGCTGACGGAAAACGACCTGACAGGCTGCGAGGTGCTGGTGGTCGACAACAGCTCGACGCAATCTCTGGACGCGGTGCGCGCGCGGTTTTCCGACATCCGCATTGTCACCGAGCCCGAAAAGGGGGCGGCGGCGGCGCGCAATCGCGGGGTGGCCGAGACGACGGCGCCGCGGCTGATGTTCATCGATGCCGATTGCGTGCCCGCCCCCGACTGGGTGGCCGTGGGTCGGGCGGTGATGGACCGCGCCGATCTCGTGGGCGGCCGCGTCGAGGTCTTCGACGAGACCCCGCCGCCGCGCAGCGGCGCCGAGGCATTCGAGGCGGTCTTCGCCTTCGATTTCCGGCATTACATCGAGGTGCAGGGGTTTTCCGGCACCGGCAACCTGGTCACAAGGCGCGACGTGTTCGCGGATGTGGGCCCGTTCCGCGGCGGCGTGTCTGAGGATCGCGACTGGTCGTTCCGCGCCACCGCCCGGGGCTACCGGCTGATCTACGAGGACGGGCTGCGTGTCGGGCATCCGTCGCGCGCCGACTGGCCGGCGCTGCGCGGCAAATGGCGGCGCATCACCCAAGAGATGTTCGGCCAGACGGGGCGAGGGGCCGCGGCGCGGCTGAAATGGGCCCTCAAGGCGCTGATGATGCCCGCCAGCGCCGTTGTGCATCTGCCCAGGGTGCTGCGCAGCCCGCGGCTGTCGGGCGGGCGCGAGCGGGCGCGCGCCGCGGCGACGCTGATCCGCCTGCGGCTGACGCGCATGGTCTGGATGCTGCGCCAGGCCGCCGGCCTCGGGATCTGAGCGGAAACCGAAGAAGGGCCGCGCGGCGGCGGCCCTCGACGGTGCGGTTTGCGGCGGTCCGGATGCCGGTCACGCGTCGGCGGCGGCCCTGCGGCGGTGGCGCAGGCCGAGAAGCCCGCCAAGCGCGCCCAGCATCAGCCAGATCCCGGCGGGCAGCGGAACCGGCGAGACCTCGAAGTCGAAGCCCTGGTCCGTGGCTGACCCTGTCCAGGTGAAGGCGAGGGACTGGGCCAGGTTCGGGGACGCGAAGGTCGTTTCCAGCCGGGTGACGGGATCGAAGACGGGCGTGGATGCCAGCGCGGTTCCCGACCCGTCCTGCCATTCCATGGTCAGATCGTCGAACGTGTCCAGCACGCCTTCGGTTAAGGAGGCGGCGGCCGTCGCCGGCAGGGGATCCCGTGACGAGGTGAAGTCCACGATGTAGCTTCCGGCGCCGCCATCGGGATCCTCGACAAGCCCCGTGAACAGCGTGTCCGTGGTGATGTCATACGGGCCGCCGCCTTCGTTCACGACGGTTGCCGCCCCGGCCTTCTGCGCACCGAGGGCGAGTATCGCCGCGACGGCCAGCCCGGCGACGCGTGCAGCCTTAGGCGCCTCGTATCGATGTTTCATCAAAACCTCCTCTTCCGCATCTAATATCTGTCGTGCAGGATTGACGGTTTCAAACCGCGGCGCGGCGGGTCAAGGGGAAGAGGCCGGATCGGCCCGAAATGTTACCATTTCAGGGTGTGGAGGTCAGGCGATGTTACAATCGGAAGGCGTTTCACTGTCGCTTTGAAAGTATCGATCCGGGGTTGAAAGCGTTATTTATCAGATGTTTCGGAAGCCATAACCGACTCCGTACCCCCGGCACCGGCCGGGCCCGGCAGGTGCGATCGGCGCAGAGGGAACCCGTGCCCACGCAAAACGGCCGCGTAAGGCGGCCGTTTCATGTTGCAGACTGATGTGCCGTGTCAGACGGGGCGACGCCTGCGGCGGCCCAGCCAAGCGAGCGCGCCGAAGGCCGAAAGCGCCAGCGGCAGGGCCGCGGGAACCGGGACCGGCGTGGTGGTCAGGCTGTCGATCCCGCCCGATCCGGCGTAGTCGAAGTAGAACGTATCCCCTATCTCAATGCGCGAGGACCGGAAGCTGATCGTACCGGTCTCGCCGTCGCTGCCTAGCGTGATGCTGCCCAGCACGGTGCTGCCATCCGTGTCGATGGCCGAGAACATCTCGTCATCGACCGCCGAGAACCCGGTGAGGAAGAACGCCTTGCCCGAGGTCAGCGTGAAGCCGATCCGGCCGCCGTCATTGAAGTCGTTCGGGATCAGCGCGCCGGGCGCCGATCTCTGCAGGATCAGGACATTGTCGGACACCCCATTCTCGCCCTGTACCGTGGGCTGAAGATCGGCATCGTCGTTGCACCCGTCGGTACCGCCATAGCCGGTGCAGGTCGTGTCGAAGACCGCAGGACCTGCGGACCCGCCGGTGAAGGACAGGTCGAACGTGTAGCCATCCTCGCTGAAGCTTGTCAGCGGCACGGTCTGGCCCGCGGTGGCGTCGAGCGCGTCGAAATCGATGACCGCAGCCGACGCTGCACCCGCGAACAGCCCAGCCATGGCAATCGCTGCCGTGAGGCCGAGGCCCTTGTATGCATTTCTCATAAAGATAACCCTTGTTCCCTAACTAGATTGTACCATTAGCCGTGACGACCATGACGCCTTTGACGGGCCGGACCAAGGCACATGCGAATTTACAACCGCAGGCCGTCATGATTGTCGCCGTGGCTTCATCAGAACGCGCCAAACGGTTGAGCCGTTAAGAAACGAGATACAGCGACCGGTCCGGGCCGTCCGGGCCGCGAATCATCCGGCCCGGGCCCGTGATCCGATCCGCATCCCGTCCTGCCCGGCAGGGCGGGTGTGCGCGCAGATCATGAAAAAACGGCCGCGCGGGGCGCGGCCGTATCGAAGGCGTGAGGGCGGACGGGATCAGGCGGCGCGCTTGCGGCGGCGCAGCGCGGCGAGCCCGCCGAGCCCCGCGATCATCAGCCAGCCGGCGGCCGGCAGCGGCACCGGGGTGATCGCGGCCCCGTCGATACTGAAGGAGTCGTTGATCTTGCTGCTCGACATCGTGATCAGCGCGGAGTCGACGGCGGTGCCGAAATCGACGAAGATCAGCTGCTCGTTGTTGTTGCCCAGCCGGTTGCCATTGTTGAGCAGGTCGGTGAGTTCCACGGACTGCCCAGCCGCCGCGACCGTCAGCTTCGCGCCTTGGTCGGCCGCGTCGCGGATGGCGAAGAACAGGGACGTGAACTGCCGGTCGCCGGGCAGGAAGGCGGTCCATTCGATCCCCTTCGTGTCCGCCGCGTTGATTGACCACTTACCCTCATCCGGCACGATGTTGGACTGACCGTTCAGGGTCGAGTCGAATTGCAGCGCGATGTTGTCACAGGTGGCGTTGCCGATCGAGAGATTCTGGCAGGTGTTGCCCTTGCCGGTGCCGCCCAGGCCGGTGAAACTGCCGACTTTCGAGCCGAGGGCCGTGCCCGCTGCGAGTTCGCCGTAGGTGTCCGGCGCCGTTCCGAGACCTGTGCCACCCCCTTCGAACGTCTTGGTGAGGGCCCCGGGCGTCTCGAAATCCTCGATCACGGTGTCGCTTTTCGCGAGACCGATGAAGGCCCCGGGGCTGAAGCTCTGGACGGTGATCGAGGCGGCCTGCGCGCCGGTCGCCCCGGTGGTCGCCAGGGCGAGCGTCGCCGCCGCGGCGAGGCCGAGCGTCTTGTAGAGATAAGTCATGAAAATTAACCCTTTACGGTTCCACTGCGCATCCCGAGGACGCTGTCTTGGGCACATCCGGGTGGCCATGGAAAGGCGGATATGCGTTTGCAACCTGAGGGCGTCATGACTGTCGCGCCCAGATTTGCGATCCTTGAATTCGATTAAAACTGGCCGCATTCAGGAAACATCGCCGCGGGCCGCGGGGCGGTCATGCGCCGGTCATGCGCCTGGGGGACGGGCAATGATTCGGGGGCTCGCGCGGTGGCGCCCCGCGCGGAACGCCGCGCCGCAGGGTATTGATTAACCATGATTTCAGGGGCGTCCCGCGGATTTCCGGGCGGGGCCGTGCGGGGCTACTCGGCCTGCGGCCCGGTCCGCAGCACCAGCCGCGGGACGCCCTTCCCGGGGCGCTCGACCACGTGGCGGGCCACAACCGGACCGGTTGCGGTGATCAGCCGCCCGGCGGCGTCGAACCGCAGGGGCTCGTCGCCCCCCTCGCGCTGCCAGCCGGTGAAGCGGCCTTCGGGATCGTAGCGGTAGACGTCGCGCCAGTCGGCGCGCGGAAAGAGCACCGGGTCGGCATAGCCCCCCTCGGCCAGCCGGAAATCGCGGGACTCGATGCGCGGAGTGCCGTCGGGGCCGGGGGCATAGGCCCGCGTCTCGTGATGCGGCAGCAGCACCGAGATCAGCCCCGGCATGCTGTCATGATCGCCGATGCGGGCGAAGACGCCGATATCCACCCGGCTCGACAGGATGTCGTCGCGCCCGGGGACGGCGCGCGGCTCCTGCCAGTCGAGGGTGATGCGGGCGCGCGTGCCGCGGGCGTCCAGCGGCTCTATCCGGGTGCGGGCCGGGTCGCCGCGCAGCAGCCGCCAGGCGAAATCCGGGCTGCGGCCCTGCAGATCGCGCGTCGCCTCGGCCGAGATGACCATGCTGCGCCGCGGTGTGGCGCTGCGCCAGATCCGGGCGATCGCCGGCGGCGTGTCGAAGAGCCGCTCATCCAGGCCTTCGCCGAAATGATCGACCCCCTCGGTGCTGCGCGTCTCCGACAGCACCGCGAGGCGCACCATCGGCGGCACGGTGTCGGGTGTCAGCGTGTTGGCCAGCCCGACCATGCGCGCGAGGTTGATCCGGCCGCCCGGCACCGCCGAGGCATGCGCGATCCCCGAGTGGTAATCGGCGCGGCTGCGCACCGGGGTCAGGCTGCGGCGGAACACCATCTGCACGGTGGGCGCCAGAAGCTGGGCGTCGTGCAGGAATGCCTTGGTCTCGGGGCGCAGCGCGGCGAGGATCATCGCCAGCGCCCGCAGGTGCGGGCGGTCCGTGTAGGACGAGCCCTGCGAGACGAGAAAGAACGGCGTGTTGGCGGGGATCAGGTCGCCGTGTTCGGGGTCGTGGTCGCGATGTTCGGGGTAGACGTGGATCTGCCCGGCCAGGTAGTTCTGATACAGTCGGCGCGGCCCGTCGGGCCGGGTCAGCGCCATGCGCGCCAGCGACCGCCAGAACGCGCCGTTCTTCAGAGCGGTCGAGGAATTGCCGATCAGCGGCGCGTCGAAGATCACCGGCCCGGCCAGCCCGTAATCGAGCCGCGCGTCGCGCATCCCGGCCTCGTAGCGCACATGCGTCAGCTGCGGATGCGCCTCGGCGGGTAGGCGCGAATGCCCGCGATCGCGGTTCTCGTAGAGATCGCCGTGATTGCCCGCCGCGCGCCCCTCGTGGACCAACAGGCGTAGCCGGCGCGCGGCAGGGCNCGCCCGCCTCGGGGTCGAGCACTGGCGCGCCGCGCTCGGGGATCCGCACCCGCGCCAGCGGTCGCCCGCCCGGGCCGCGGCGAGACAGCGCCGCGCGGCGCACCAGCAGCGTGCCGTCCTCGGCCACCAGCGGCCCGGATCCGGTTTCGAGCCCGGGGACCGCGAGATCCTGCTGCGCGCCCGCCGCCGCGGGGACGAGGGCCGTCCCGGCCAGAAGCCGCAGCAGGTGGCGGCGCGTGAGGGTGAGGCGCATGGCGGTGACGCTTTCACGGTAAATCAATATCGGTGTGAGATAGCGCAGCCGGACCCACCTGTCACGCGCGCGGGGCCGCGGAACAGGTTGTCCGGGCCTCGCGGGGGCGCTATGCGGGACAGGGGCGGCGCGATTTGATTTTCCCGGGGTGATGGCCGGGGCAGCGACAAGGATATTTCTCGATGAAGATCGCGATGATCGGGACGGGCTATGTGGGTCT